>NZ_CAUVFT010000009.1:0-71198 GCF_963551295.1 uncultured Veillonella sp. | reverse complement strand
CTACGACCGATCGGTTAACAGCCGATTGCTCTACCGACTGAGCTATCGAGGAATGGTACGATTGTTATTATATGTTAGTTTAATTATAAAAGCAAGCATTTTTTTTAGAACACTATAAAATAGATATTGTCAATTATGACTAAAAGACATAACTTTATAAATAAAATTAGTTATCAATAATTTTGATGAGAGAGTCATTAAAATTAATAAAATCTATAGAGCTTATTAACTATAGATATTTACTGCGTTCTAAGGTGATTGTATGGCTCTAAATGAATGGGAGTTAGCAATATAAGTATATTGAAGATAATCGGTATACATATGCATTATAGAAAAGTTTAAAAGATTTAGTTGAAAAGTAGTATCAGTTAAGATGAAAGTGTATTTATCTTATTAGATATAGTCTATGTTTGTGGTTCATTTTAAACCAAATTTATATATAAGAAAGTAGGTAAAAATATAAGATATTAAAATCTTATTGATATGTGATAGACTATGACTTTTATCACAGAATGGGGCTTTTTTAGTGACTGGAGAATAAAGTCTATGTAGGCTATTGAAAAACCGAAATATATACAAAAATATTCATGAAAACAATTCTCAAAAACTGGAAAAGCATTGAGAAAACTGTATAGGTAAGGCGTTGAATCCCCTTATATTGTGTGCTACGATTTATGTATAGAGTTAATCTCATCGGTTTGAGATAGATATTCTTTCATATGTTTGAGAATTTTATTTTATCTCATCGGTATTAGAATTAATATTCAACTATTTTCCTGAGGAGGGATTATCTTGCGCGAGATTCAAGTATCTGAAATCACAAAAACAGTCCGTCAAATGTGTATGGACGCAGCTTACCACTTGCCAAAAGACATCTATGAAGGTTTGAAAAAAGGCCGTGAAACAGAAGAGTCTTCAGTAGGTCGTATCGTTCTTGATCAAATTATTAAAAATGCAGAAATTGCCGATGCTGAAGATCGTCCATACTGCCAAGATACTGGTATGACTATGGTATTCTTAAAAGTTGGTCAAGATGTTCATTTCGTTGGTGGTGATCTTACAGAAGCTATCAATGCTGGCGTTGCAGCTGGTTATGTTGAAGGTTATCTTCGTAAATCCGTTGTAGCTGAACCATTGTTCAACCGTAAAAATACACAAAATAACACACCTGCAATCATCTACACTGAAATCGTTCCTGGCGATAAAGTAGATATTCAAGTAGAATTAAAAGGTTTCGGTTCTGAAAATAAATCTGATGTAGCTATGCTCGTACCTGCTGATGGTGTGGAAGGCGTTAAAAATGCAGTCCTTGAAATCGTAAAACATGCAGGCCCTAACCCATGCCCTCCAATCGTACTCGGCATTGGTATTGGCGGTACTATGGACCAAGCAGCTGTTATGTCCAAAAAAGCGTTGCTTCGTGACATTAGTGTACCTCATAAAGATGCAGACTATGCAAAATTAGAAGAAGAAATCATGGAAATGGTTAACAAAACTGGTATTGGACCACAATTGGGTGGCACTACAACTTGTATCGGTGTAAACATCGAATGGGGTGCAACTCACATCGCAGGTCTTCCTGTTGCAGTTACTATTATGTGCCATGCTGCTCGTCATGCTCACGTAGTACTTTAATCGATAGGAGGTAAAAACAATGGCTGAATCAATTCGCATTAATACTGAAGAATATAATGAAGAGTTTTCCCGCAAATTAAAAGTTGGTGATAGCGTTCTTATTACTGGTAAAATTTACTCCGCTCGTGACGCTGCTCATAAAGTTATGACTGAAGCTTTAGCGCGTGGTGAAAAATTGCCAATCGACTGGACAAATAAGTTTGTTTATTATCTTGGACCAACACCTGCAAAACCTGGTGATCCAATTGGTTCCGCTGGTCCTACAACTTCCGGTCGTATGGATGCTTACACACCAACAATGCTTGATCAAGGTATCAAAGGCATGATTGGTAAAGGTTCCCGTAAACCAGAAGTAGTTGAATCCATGAAGAAAAATGGTTGCACATACTTCGCAGCAGTTGGTGGCGCGGCAGCATTGATTGCAAAATCCATCAAAAAATATGAAGTACTTGCTTATGGTGAACTTGGACCAGAAGCTTTGGCTGAATTGACTGTTGAAGATTTCCCTTGCATCGTAGTTGGCGATACTGAAGGTAATAACTTCTACGAATTAGGCCAAAAACCTTACAGAAAAATCTAATATCACCATTGAGTGATTGAAAGAGGCTTGCTAAAGCAAGCCTCTTTTTGTTGTTAAGCCATAATCATATGATGTTCATCCGTTACGTGTAGAGTTTAGTCTACCGATTCTGTCGGTTTTATGATAATATACATATAGATTTTATACATTCAATTTGAGTGAGGCGATAACATGACTTCTGTAGAAACTATTCGTCAGTCAACTCGCAACGCGATGGCTGAATTACTTGATTTAGCAAAGGTTCGCGAAGGTCAATTATTCGTTGTTGGCTGTTCCACTAGCGAAATTGTAGGTAAAAAAATCGGCACTGACTCTCACCTTGATGTGGCTCAGGTCGTATTTGATGAAATATACAATGCTGTTAAGGCTAAAGGACTTAACTTGGCGATTCAATGTTGTGAACATATTAATCGTGCACTTGTTATGGACCGTAGCGCTATGACATGGGAGGAGGAAGTTAATGTTGTTCCTCAACGTCATGCGGGTGGTGCCCTGGCTGTGATGGCGTACGAACATTTTGATGATCCTGTGATGGTTGAATTTATTCAAGCTGATGTGGGCATCGATATTGGAGATACTTTCATTGGTATGCACATGAAACACGTTGCAGTGCCTGTACGTCTTTGTGTGAAAGAAATTGGGAAAGCACATGTGACCGCTTGTCGTGTTCGTCCGAAGAGCATTGGCGGTGAGCGTGCTGCATATAATAAAGCATTGATGTAGGGGGATAGTATGTCAAACCTAATACCGTATTTTGTATTAGCCGTCGTGGCATTGGGATTCTTTGCTGTTTGCTATGCTGTTTTTAGCGGTGGTGATGGTGAAAGTAAGGCAAAAGAAAAATCCTATAAAAACATAAGTAATAAAAATAATCTTAAAGCGCATAATGATGTTATATTTGCAACGGAGTCGCAAGAGGGCAATGTAACAATCACACATACGAGTGGGACTAATGTATATACTGCATCAATTCCGGATACAGTTGAAACGGTGGTCGGTGAAGAGCGAGAACCGGCTGAATCTCTGGTTGATCCTATAGATACCTCTTATAATAGAAGAAGTACTCTAAAGTCTAATTCAAGTCATGTTTCAGAGGGAGAATATGCGTTAGCATTAGGTTCGGATAATGGAACACCAATAGGTTCGGATAATGGCACACCAATAGGGGATGAAACCATTGTGATGACAGCCGTATCAGATCTTAAGCAAGCTAATCAAGCTAATCAAGGTGTTACTCCGTTGGTGGATAAAACTATTGTCCTCGATGTTGTTACAGATGAACTTCTCAATAACGCAAACTCTGTTGAAGATACAATTGCTATGGGTGAATCTGTGGAAGCCTTTGAAGCTGATGAAGCGGATAGCATAGATGCTACGCAGATGATAGGTGGTGCGAACGAAATACAAACCGCGGAAGGTCCATCGGTATTAGATGAAACGCGTTTGTTTGATGCTTCTGAAATTGAAGCACAATTGGCGGCAACAAGTTTAACTGAAGAGGAGGAACCGCATGGTCAATGGGCAAAAGCGGCGCATGAGGATAAATGCGTTGAGTTGGCTATAGCACCATTTGTTCATTCCTTTGGGGTGTTACATGGTGATACGCAACACTATGTAGAATCTATTACAAGAGATGCTTTAGCGGCTCTCAATATTACAAAAATTGTTGAAGTGAATGCATTACTAGAGAATATTGTTATTCAAGAAGCGTTGATGAGTATGCAAAAGGCATATGCCGCTACAAATACAGAGTGGATGAAGTCCGCTGCGTTAGGTGCTTTTCTAGATGTGGTTCAATCTCCTAAATCTAGTACGCCATACCTCGTAGCTTTTGATGCATTACGTGTATTACCTCATTTAACTTTAGGTCACTTCCAAGTTATGGCCTTAACATTATTGTTACAATATTCTAGAAACTCTAATAACTATGGATTGATTCACTTCCAACATTATGTGGAAAAATATATTGAGCCATTCATCTCTGATTTGCCTCGAAATGATTCCTTCTATCGCCAGCTAGACTATTTACGCTGTACACAAGAAGAACAAGAGCCTATCACTTTATGCCAAGTGTTGTCTAATTCATATCCGTTTGTATTCAACTATCGTGGTTTTTCTAAGGAAGAACTCTTCCGTGCTACAGATGGTCATGGTGTAGATCCACGTTATGTGGTGCGTAGCTTGAACTCCAATCTTTATAAACTAGCCTTGGTAGATGAGTCTTTAGCACCACAATTCTTTAGACAAACACGAATTTCTAATGCTATGGTTCAACGTGATCTTTTAGCTCTGATGAAGAGCAAACCTACTGCTTTCAGGGGCCAAGAGGCGCGTGATATTATGGATGATATTTCACCGGTTCTATTGGACTTAGCTGATGTCTTTGATAGCACGCCAATGTCTAAAATTAGCTTAACATTGTTAGGCCTTTACTTAGGCCGTGCTCATGTGAAAGCAACCATTGGTGAAGAATTTGATTTGTCTCATTGGTTCTAATTTACAATTTTAAACACTATATAGTTTAAAAAATTATATTATATAGTTATTAATATGGGTATATACTTAAAACCGTTATATACTTTATGAGTCGTGTAATAAAAAAGTCTCTCAAGATAATCTTGAGAGACTTTTTAGTTTGTTAAATTTAATAGCCATTAAGTATTAAAAGGTGTTAAAGCCGAATTCTTCAATGTCTTCAATGTTTTTAATTGTTACGGTGCGCCCTGTAATATCAATGAGACCTTCATCGCGAAGGCGACCTAGTTCACGGCTAAGGGCTGTGCGAGATACATTGAGTACCTCAGCCATTTGCTCGCGGTTATGGGGTAATTGAATTGTGTTAGAATGCTGACGTTTATAAATATCTGTTAAGTACGCAAAAATCTTTTCGCGCATCCCTTTTAATGTGAGGTAGTGGACTTTTCTGGTTAATAGAATTGCTTTTTCAGATAAATCCTCTAATAGATTAGATAGGATTTTAGTTTGGCATTGATGACAATCCGGCAATGTTTTAATAAAGGTTTCAAGCGGAATAAACATAATTTTAGTTGCTTTTGTTGCCTTAATGGTAGCAGGCCATAAAGGCTGTTTACTAAATAGTAGTGCTTCACCAAAAATATCGGATTGTTCAAGGTTTGCCATGATGACCCGTTGGCCCATTACATTTTCACGTGTGAGCAAGGCACTGCCTTCAAGAATAACACCGATACCTTCCATAGGATCCCCAGAGAGGGCAATGAAATCGTTTTTCTTATAGCTATGTACAATAACCTTTGCATTATGTAAATAGCCTCTTAATTCAGGCTCACCTAATTTATTGAATAGAGGACAATGTATGAGGGTAGGTAGATATTGGTTGATAATATCGTTTGAAAGTATTTGCTTCATAGATACCTCCAGTGTGAAAAAGTTTATAGTAATTTAAAATGATTATTGTATAATAATATAGTTAGATCGAATGGTCTACCTGTTCCAAAAGGGGAGCAAGGAAAATTTTTGAAAAAGTTTTTATTTGTTGCTCAAGCTACAGAAATTGTATCATCTTTACGTTATACTTTCAAATGTAATCAATCAGACACCTGATAATTCATCAGTGTAATGTATAGGTTTGATATTATCTAGCTTGTATGCGAGAAAGTCTCGCAAAGGAGGATTTTTAAATGAGCATGTTCTGTTATCAATGCGAACAATCTGCAGCTCCAGGCGGCTGTACTGTACAAGGTGTATGTGGTAAAACTGCACCAGTTGCTAACTTACAAGACGAATTAACTGCTGCTTTAGTTGGTTTAGCACGCGCTTTAGACGTAAAAGGCCAAACTAAAGAAGGCGTTGACTATTTAATGCGTGGTTTGTTCATGTGTGTAACAAACGTAAACTTCTCTGAAGATCGCGTTCAAGAATTCATCGACGAAGTAAACGCTTATCATGCAAAAATCGATAGCGCAGCACAAAACTTCGATTGGGAACAATTGTGGAAAGGTGAAGAAGATATCGTATCCCTTCGTTCCACTTTATTGTTAGGTATGCGTGGTATGGCTGCTTATGCATGGCATGCTGCACGCCTTGGCTTCCATGATGCTGAAGTTGATGCTTGGTTCATCAAAGGCATGGTAGAATTCGCTAAAGACCACAGCGCTGAAGAATGGTTGAACTTGTTGATGGAATTCGGTCAAATCAACTTGAAATGTATGGCTGTTCTTGATAAAGCTAACACTGAAACATACGGTACTCCAGTACCAACTACAGTACCTTTGACTGTAGAACCAGGTCCTTTCATCGTTGTAACTGGTCATGACCTTCACGATTTGAACCAATTGTTGGAACAAACAGATGGTAAAGGCGTAAACATCTATACTCATGGTGAAATGTTGCCTTGCCACGCTTACCCTGAATTGAAAAAACATCCTCAATTGAAAGGTAACTTCGGTACTGCATGGCAAAACCAACAAAAAGAATTCGTTGATGTACCTGGCGCATTCTTGTTCACTACAAACTGCATTATGCCACCAAAAGAAAACTACAAAGCTAATATCTTCACAACAGATATGGTAGGTTTCGACGGCTGTGCACACGTAGAAGAAAAAGCTGACGGCACTAAAGACTTCTCCGCTGTTATCGAACGCGCTATCGAATTGGGCGGCTACAAAGAAGCTCAAGAATTCACTGGTATCAACGGTGGTCACGAAGTAACTACTGGTTTCGGTCATGGTACAGTATTGGGCATTGCTGATAAAGTAATCGATGCTGTAAAAGCTGGCGCAATTAAACACTTCTTCTTAGTTGGTGGTTGCGACGGTGCTAAAGTAGGCCGTAACTACTACACAGAATTCGTAAAACAAACTCCAGATGATACTGTAGTATTGACATTGGCTTGTGGTAAATTCCGCTTCAACGACCTTAACATCGGTGAAATCGGTGGTATTCCTCGTATCCTTGATATGGGTCAATGTAACGATGCTTACTCCGCTATTCAAGTAGCAGTAGCTTTAGCTGGTGCATTTGAATGTGACGTAAACGACTTGCCATTAACATTGGTATTGTCCTGGTACGAACAAAAAGCGGTATGTATCTTGTTAACATTGTTGGCATTGGGTATCCGCAACATCTACATCGGACCTTCCTTGCCTAAATTCTTCTCCAGCAATGTATTGAACATTTTGGTAGAAAAATTCCAATTACATCCAATTACAACTCCAGAAGCTGACATGAAAGCTATCTTGGGCTAATCGGATCCATTAATCTGTTAACCACAGTCCTACTTCCCCTCTCTTTTATGATTTAGGACTGTTGTTATAAATAACGCACCTTAGGTTCGCCTAAGGTGCGTTTTTTACTATTTTTTTGAAAGCTATATCTTAGTGGCTGTATATTGATGGGGCCCAGTTTTGTATCCACAACTTAGTTAAAAAGGAAAGACTATACTTCTTTGCTCCTCGTGACCTGATGTCGCTGCATAAGTATAGTCTTTCCTTTTTATAACTGTAGATATGGATGCGTCCCATCAATATACAAAGTTTTAGAACAGCTTTCACAAGAATAGTAGTCCTCTGTAAACAAACAAATATGCCTCTAATGTGCATATAGACATTTATCAATATTGATTGTTATACTATAGGTAAGTAAGAGATTTCTCACATTATTTGTGTGTATATAGAGGTATGTATGAACAGTATTTTTGATATTATAGGGCCTATTATGATTGGTCCGTCTAGTTCGCATACAGCGGGTGCTGCGCGACTAGGCAAGATGGCGCGGTGTATTTTTCGTGCTACTCCTAAAAAGGTAGATTTAACATTATATGGATCTTTTGCAAAAACTTATAAAGGTCATGGTACAGACCGTGCTTTGATTGGCGGTTTGTTGGGGTTCAAAGAGGATGATACGAATATTCGTATTGCTCATAAATTAGCTGAGAAAGAGGGGATGGAGTATAACTTTATCGAGTCTCCTCTCGATGTAGGTCATCCTAATGTAGTTCGTTTTGATATGTACGATGAACATAATCGTCATATGACTGTTATTGGTCGTTCTCTTGGTGGTGGTCAAATTATGATTACCGAAGTAGATGGCAATGATATGTCTATTACTGGCGATGAGTTTACCCTTGTCGTATTTCATGAGGATAGACCTGGTGCCATTTCTCTTGTGAGCCAAGCATTGAGTGAATCTGATATTAATATTGCTACGATGCGTGTGTTCCGTAAGGGTAAGCATAAGGATGCAGTGATGGTTATTACTACGGATACAGTGGTAAATCCTATTACAGTTCAGTTTATGCGCGAGTTTCCAGGCATCCAGGATGTGATGACCTTTGAAGCATTATAGGAGGGCGAATGATGAGTTATGCATATGATACAATTGCAGATATTATTCGCCTAGGTGAGGAAAACAATATTTCTTTTGGCGATGTAGTATTGCGTTATGAATTAGAGAATTACGACCGCAGTGAAGACGCGGTTGTTCGTGAAATAGAGAATCGCTTAGATATTTTTGAAAGCTCCATTCAAGATGGCATAGCTTATGCGGAGAAAACGGCTTCTGGTATGTCCGGTGGTCAAGCGGCACAGCTTAATGGGCAAACACCTCGTTTTATGAGTGATATTGCGTATAAGGCAATGACGTATGCTATTGCTGTAAATGAGGCAAATGCAAAGATGTTCCGCATTGTTGCTTGTCCTACGGCGGGTTCTTGTGGTGTTATGCCTGGTGCTGTGAAAGCCGTAGCGGACCACTACCAATTAGATAGAGCTACAGTGGTAAAAGGCTTCTTAGCTGCGTCTGGTATTGGTAATGTAGTAGCAAATCGCGCTTGTGTTGCTGGTGCTGTTGGCGGTTGCCAAGCGGAAATCGGTACAGCGGCGTGTATGGCGGCAGGGGCCATTGTTGAAATGATGGGTGGATCACCACGTCAAGTAGGTCATGCTGTTGCATTGTGCATGAAAAATTTATTGGGACTTGCTTGTGATCCGGTAGCAGGGCTCGTAGAGGTGCCATGTGTTAAGCGTAATGGCTTTTATGCAGTCCATGCTATTACTGCATCTGAAATGGCGTTAATGAATATTGAAAGCCAAATTCCACCAGATGAAGTCATTGAAGCGATGAATAATATAGGCCGTGCTATGCCGGCAGCATTGCGTGAAACAAGTGATGGCGGTCTTGCGGTGACACCGACAGGTACAGCTATTGCAGAACGAGTGCAATCCTTATAAGGATTGCACTTTTTTCATGCTTTCATTTGTAGTAAAATAAAGATTAGACTAGTTCAGAAAGGAGCGTGTATGATGGAACAAGCAAATCGAATATTGACCGTATTAGAAGAAGCCGGCCATGAAGCTTATATCATAGGCGGCGCTGTGCGCGATATTTTGATGCATCAAAAGCCACATGACTTCGATATTGTGACGTCTGCACGTCCCGATACAGTGATTGAGGTTCTTCGCGGTCATAATATTCAAACGACAGACCTCGTAGGAAAATCTTTTGGTGTAGTGGTAGCTACATTAGAGGGCAAGCCATATGAAATTGCTACATATAGAACAGAACGATATGGTGCAGATAGCCATCGTCCCGAAGAAATTACTTATGCCGATACCTTAGAAGAAGATGTGTTGCGTCGTGATTTTACTGTCAATGGCATGGCTATGAACCGTTATGGTGAAGTTATAGACCTTGTAGGTGGACGACGTGATATTAAACATAAGATGTTACGAACCATTGGTAATGCGCAGGAACGTTTTGAAGAAGATGCGTTACGATTATTTAGGGCGTGCCGTTTTGTGGCGAAGTTGGATTTCTTGGCGAGTAAAGATCTATTAGAGGCTATGCCTAAGGCTTTTCACCGCGTACCTGGCTTGTCTTTAGAACGTGTACGAAATGAGATTAATCGTCTCATGTTAGAGCCTGCGGTGGCTAAAGGCCTTGATGTCCTTGTTCAATCCCGCTTGGCAGAATGCTCTTGTCGTGTTGTAGAAAATGGTACGGCTCGGGAGGTTCCCATCTTGCCTGAACTATATCATCTCGTGAATTTGCCCCAAGAAAAGGACTTTCACGAATTCGATGGTTGGTATCATACACTAGCCGTTGTGTCCCATACGGAGCCGGATTTGGTGTTGCGTTGGGGTGCCTTATTACATGATGTGGCAAAGGGAATGCCAGCGGTACGTGCTGTTATTAATGGACGCCTTACGGATCGTGGGCATGATACACTAGGAGCGAAGATGACAGAAACGTTATTAACACGCCTAGGATATCCGAAGGCCTTTGTGCAACGAGTGGCGTGGATTGTGAAAAACCACATGCGTTTTCACTATTTTGTACAAAATGGGGAAGCTAATGAGAAAAAGTGGATCCGTAAAGAGGCTCGCAGCGGTGAGTTTCGAGATAGTCAAATTATGCGAACTGCATGGGAGCAATTATCTAAGGTTTGTGCTGCTGATGTGTTAGGCTGTGGGAAGCCTTATGCATCGACTGATGGCACCTTAGCCTTTGGTGAATGTATGGCAGATCTGAGCCTAGAGATGCCTATCCATACAAAGGATTTAAATTATGATGAACGTGTTATTAAGCTTGCAGGGAATAAAGTGGGGGAAGGATTGCAGTATTTATTAGGTCAGGTACAAAATGGAGTGATTACCAATGAACCAGATGCGCTATATGATGCATTAGACCATAAGTTACGCCGTCCAGTGGAGAAATGATGAAGTTATTAAATAAAGCGTTATTACGCATGAGTGATTGGAGTCGCACTACATGGTGCCTTGCCATACTCATGACCGTTGCTTTCGTCCTTATCGGTCGTTTAGCACAGTTACAGGTCTTTGATACCTTTGACCTAGAGAAGAAAAACTTATTACAAGTTCAAGTAGATAGAAAATTACAATCGCCGCGGGGTACAATCTATGACCGTAATGGCAAGCCATTGGCGATGAGTGTAGTTACAAAATCTTTATATGCGGATCCGAAGATGATTAAACAGTCTCCTCAAGAGATTGCGGAGCTCATCTCACCGTATGTAACGATGTCAAAAGAGAATATTGTAAAAGCTTTGCAAGAGGATACCGCCTTTGTCTGGTTGAATCGTATGATGGATGCAGACAAATCAAAAGCGGTACAACAAGTTATTAAGGATAATAATATTGCAGGCCTTAATTTCGTTGAAGAATCTAAGCGCTATTATCCAAATGGTGTCTTAGCGGCACAAGTATTAGGCTTTGTCGGCACTGATGATAAAGGGCTTGATGGTCTAGAAATGGTTCTCGATGACGAATTAAAGGGGGGCGTACAACAAGAAATTGTAGCTACTGATAATAAAGGGAATGCCATCTTTGGTTCCGTACTATCTAAATTTTTACCAGATAAGGGTAAAAGCGTAACCTTAACCATCGATGCAACAATTCAATTTATTGCAGAACGCGCTCTTGATAAGGCGATGGTTGATACAGGAGCTAAGCATGCCAGCGTTATCGTTATGGATCCAAAGACCGGTGAAATATTAGCGATGGCCAATCGTCCAAGTTATGATCCTAATAACTACAACCAAAGTGGTGAAGAGGCTTTCAAAAATATTGCGGTTACCAATTTATATGAACCAGGTTCTACATTCAAACCTATCATTGCATCTGCAGCTCTTGCAGCAGGCAAATGGAAGTTAGACACTGTGTATAACGATAAAGGGGCCTTCGCTGCCAATGGACATATCATTAGAAACTGGAATGGTGAGGGATA
This sequence comes from uncultured Veillonella sp., assembly GCF_963551295.1. Classification (NCBI taxonomy): domain Bacteria; kingdom Bacillati; phylum Bacillota; class Negativicutes; order Veillonellales; family Veillonellaceae; genus Veillonella; species uncultured Veillonella sp. The sequence continues at coordinate 59,260 of NZ_CAUVFT010000009.1, read as the reverse complement.
TGGTCCTGTTCGTTTGCTAGATATTTTGAAGTACTCTATTAATACTGGTATGGCTGAAATTGGTACATTAACAGGGGCAGATATTCTCTCGAAATATGTACGTGATTATGGCTTTGGTTCTGAAACAGGTATTGAATTGCCTGGTGAAGGAGCAGGTATTTTGTATAATCCAGAGGATATGAGTAAGCTAGACGTTGCTACAATGTCTATCGGTCAAGGTATTGCGGTTACACCATTACAAATGGTTCGTGTCTTTGGTGCCCTTTCTAATGGCGGTGCTATGATGAAACCACATATCATCAAGTCTTATAGTAACTCTCAAGGCGATGTAACAAGTACGACTGAAACATCTGTTGTGGGACAACCAGTTCCGGCGGAAACCGCTAAAACCATTGTAGATATTCTAGAAAAAGAAGTATCCGAAGGTGGCGGTACAAAAGCGATGGTAGAAGGTTATCACTTCGGCGGTAAAACTGGTACGGCGCAAAAACTAGATACCAAACATGGCGGTTATCTCGACGGACAATACATTGCGTCCTTTATTGGCTTTGGCCCTGTAGAGGATCCAAAATTTGTAGTTCTTGTCGTTATTGATGACCCACAAAAGGGTTCTTATTATGGTAGTCAAATTGTAGCGCCAGTATTTAAAGACATCGTGTCTCAACTTGTACGGTACTACCAATTGAGCCCATATGTTAAAGATAGTACTCCTGTAGCTGTTAAACCTAGCAATACATTACCAGAGCCACATCTTTCTGGTGATGGTTCCGTAACATTACCTAATTTTACGGGCTTCACCTATGGTGAGGTACGTGATTGGTTACATAAGGCGGGACTTGCGTTTAAGCCAGATGGAACGGGTATTGCCGTTTCTCAAGATGAAAGTGGGGGCACTACTGTTCAACCCGGGACGGCAATTACCGTTCACTTTAGTAGATAATTAGAAATTATAGACAGTTCGTTATATAATAGAATAAGAGACTTTGGTGCCTCTCAGGAGGCACCTTTTTTATAAATAGTTTGAATGAATGGAGATACTTATGATCGAATTACGAGGGAAAGCGGTAGCAGATGCCCACAAGGCGATTTTACAAGAAAAAGTTGCAGCAGTAGGCAACTCTGTGATTACTATGGCAGTGTTACTTGTCGGTGAAGACCATGGCGCTCATATGTATGCTACATTTATGGAAAAAACAGCTAAAAATTTTGGCTATGGTTTTGTGCTAAAGCAATTGCCTGAAACGGCAACGCAAGATGAAGTAGTAGCGGCGTTGCATGAATTAAATACTGATCCATCTATTCATGGAATTTTACCGCTAATGCCAATGCCTAAACACATTGATATAGAAGCTCTTATCGATATGTTAGATCCTAAAAAAGATATTGATGGTCTTACAACATATAACATCGGTTTAGTAACAGCTGGTAAGGGTGGCTTTGCTCCTTGTACGGCTAAGGCTTGTATGGCTATTTTAAATCACTATAATATTCCTTTAGAAGGAAAACATGTGGTTGTAGTCGGTCGTAGCCAAGTTATCGGTAAACCTGTAGCGCTTATGGCACTCGCTGCACATGGTACTGTTACAATGTGCCATTCTAGAACTTCTGATCTAGTAGAGCAAGTAAAGCGTGGTGATATTATTATTGCTGCGGCTGGTCGTGCTCATATGATTACTGCTAATATGATTAAGCCTGGTGCTGTTGTTATTGATGTAGGTATTAATGAACTGGACGGCAAAACTGTAGGTGATGTTGATTATGATGCGGTAAAAGATATTGCATCTGCCATTACTCCTGTACCAGGAGGTGTTGGATCCGTAACAACGACAATGATGCTAGAAGCGGTATACGAGGCATATCATGCATGAGATGTCTATAGCAGAAGGTATTCTTGATGTAGCGCTCGATACCTTACGTCAACATGATGCGACAGTCATTCATTCTATTCAACTAGACTTAGGTTTAATGAGTGGGGTAGAACCGGATTCATTGCTATTTTGTTGGGAAGCCATTACGAAGGGAACACCTGCGGAAGGCTCACGCATAGAAATCAATACAGTTCCTATTGAAGGAAAGTGTTTAGATTGTGATAAAATATTTTTTGTAAAAAATTATACGTTTATTTGTCCTTATTGTGACAGCCATTTCGTACAAACTATAGGCGGTCGCGAGCTACAAGTGACCTCTATAGATATCGATTGATAGAAAGGTTAGGGCATGCAAGTTCAAGTTAAAACTAATGTACTGGCAAAAAACGATGCTATTGCAGAGTCCTTACAACAGTTGTTTAAGGAAAAGAATATATTTGTATTTAACCTGTTAGGTTCACCTGGGGCAGGTAAGACCTCCCTTTTGGAGGCAACCCTACAAGATTTAAAAAAGGAGTATCGCTTAGCCGTTATTGAAGGCGATTTATTTACGGCAAAGGATGCCAAGCGCATTCATGAGTTGGGTGTGCCTGTTATCCAGATTAATACGGTTGGTGGGTGCCATCTCGATGCACAGATGATTCAAGATGCCTTAGGTGATCTGAATCTTGATGACCTCGATATGATTATTATCGAAAATGTAGGCAATTTAGTGTGCCCTGCGGAATTTGAGATTGGTGAAAGCATGAAAGTAACGGTTTTATCTGTTACCGAAGGTGAAGATAAGCCCCTTAAGTATCCGTTAATCTTTAAAGAGTCTAAGGCCATCCTTATTAACAAGATTGATTTATTGCCCTATGTGCCTTTCAAAAAGGAGCAGGCAATACAAGATATCCGTAATTTAAATCCAAATGGAGAAATTTTTGAAGTAAGTTGCACCGCCCACAACGGTCTTGAACCATGGTTGAATTGGTTGCGTGCACAGTTGGAGAATAATCGATGAACTATTCTATGAAGAGCCGTATTGTAGCGGCCCTCCTTGTGGGTTTGTGTGCTACTACAATCAGTTATGCAGCAGAGCCTGCCATTTCCACTGTTAATCCAGTTGCAGTAGAAACTACTGATGACACTAACGTTGTAGCTCAAGATTCCGCTAATGCGAGCAATGATGGTAGTGTAGATGAAACTGGTGAGGTTGATAGCTTGTCTTACCTTGATAATGCACCAGTTAGAGTTGTTAAGCTAGACCCAAAAACGAAACAGGAAGGTTCTAAAACCGGATGGCTCGCAGAGCAAATGGCTGTAACTGAATTTGGTGATTCTATACAATTCTGGCAAGCGGCTAGTGAGAACGAAGGTCCTTTGCCGAGTATCACTCAGAATAATTTAGCTGATATTGGTAAGTCTTATACGGCAAACAGTTTACCGCCTTTAGGTTCTCAGGATGACTATGCTATCGGCACATACCGATTGGGAGATCAGTTTGAAGTTCCAAAAGATGTAGAAAAAACTGAGGTACGTGATAACTTTACTACGTATTACATGAAAGATGTAGCAGTAACTGTATATACTGGACCTGCTCAAGAATTGTTGGTTAACAATCAATTACGTGGGCAAGGGGCGACTTACTTCTTTGAACCAAATACTATTACAAATATTCATAGTACGAAAAAAGGCTCTAATACAGTACGCGACATTGGTCCTGGTAGCACACGGATGGAATTGATATTTGCCTATGGCAGTCCTAATGCGATGTGGCGTGATAAGAAAAATGAGACATATATTTTCCTTTATGAGGGGCATTCCGAAAATTCATTGCCTCAAAAAAAGGAGTTTAAGAGTCCCGTAGAGAATACAAATAGTGATAGCCAACAACAATCTATGCTTGGTCAGCAAAAAGAATATATTGCTTTCACCATTAAACAAAGTAATATAGAGGCTGTAGATATTATTAGTGGACAAGTATGGCCTAGATTTGGATTGCCGAAAGCTGAAGTGTATGATTTTGAAGCTGGTACACTTACGGCTGATGATTTTGTATTGCGTGGGTTCAAGTTGAATGACCATTTTGTTAATGATCCTAATAATGATTGGAAACATCAAGGCATATTGTTTGGTTCCACTTTTATTGGCTATAATGAATACGGTGTGAGTGTAGATAAAAAAGATCTTATCAATCGCGTATTATTAAATGTGTATACGCCTACACGTCGTGGAATCGCAATGGGTGATACCAAATATTTATTGCTCTTTGTGTATGGTATGCCAACTCGTATTGTTGAATCTACAACAAAGGCGGGGACGTCTACCGTATATGAATATAAAAATCCAGCGGCAAGCAACTCTTATTTACAGTTTGCCCTAGATGATAAAAACCAATATATCAAATCCGTTATGTTATCTGACCGTCCTGTAAAATAGGATAGGTCACAGCGAGGAGGCAAAGGGTATGGTTACTGTACAAGATGTAAAAGAACGTTGGGAAAAGATTCAAGGTGATGATGAACGTATATTGTTTATCGTTGGTGGTCCAGGTTCTGGTAAAAGTTTGCTAATTCGTGAACTGTCTGAGCAGAAGGGCTGGAAATACTTGGAAGCTAAGCAACTCATCGAGGAAGAGTTTTTGCTCGTGCCTCGTGATGAACGGCCTCAATTAGCGGAAGAAGTTATTTGCCGTGCTCTTAGTCGTAGCGATACGGAAGTAGTTCTGCTAGATGGTATTAATGTATTCTTTGCACCTATCTTAAATTTAAAACCATTTGAGTTGTTAAAAACTATTAGTAAGAAGTATCCTATTGTCGTTGGCTGGCGTGGACATATTGAAGGGGACCAGTTGTACTTAGAACATAACAATAATCCTAAACATGCTGTAGTTAGTATTGCACATCCAGATCATGTTATTGCAATCGACTAAAGGTATGTTTGAACATATTGGTTGAATATAGAAAAAACTATAAATGTATAGAAGGAGATAGCGGTCTATCTCCTTTTTTAGTTATATAATTACAGTTATTAGGTAAAAATATAGTTTTGTAACTTCCTATTATTTGATTCTACTAAACCTGAAATATGGATGGTAGTAAGTATGGACTAGCAAGGAATGCAACTATATAAAGGTATATAAAGAATATACTAGTAAATAAAAGTTGATTACTAGATATATTCTGAAAACAAGGCATTTTATAGAGGATTGATAAAATATAAATTTTTTTTGACAAAATACTTGCATAGGGTATCGTTTCATGTTATTATGATTAAGCACTAAGGGTGACCACAGTGAACGAAAAAACTTCAAAAAAGTTTTTAAAAGGTTCTTGACACTTAGTGTGCTAGGTGATACAATTCATCTTGTCGTAATGATGCTGGCGTAGCTCAATAGGTAGAGCAGCTGACTTGTAATCAGCAGGTTGTGGGTTCAATTCCTATCGCCAGCTCCATTTTATTTATGGAGGGATTCCCGAGCGGCCAAAGGGAGCAGACTGTAAATCTGCCGTCTTCGACTTCGAAGGTTCGAATCCTTCTCCCTCCACCATTCATAGCGGGGTGGAGCAGTTGGTAGCTCGTCGGGCTCATAACCCGAAGGTCGCAGGTTCAAGTCCTGTCCCCGCAACCATAAAAACCACAGTGAAATGATCGTTCATTGTGCTGGTGTAGCTCAGTCGGCAGAGCGTATCCTTGGTAAGGATAAGGTCACCGGTTCAATCCCGGTCACTAGCTCCATACATGGCGGCATAGCTCAGTTGGCTAGAGCAATCGGTTCATACCCGGTGTGTCCGCGGTTCAAATCCGTGTGCCGCCACCATTAAACCTCACCTTGGTGGGGATTTTTTTATTTCTTTACATATGACATGCTATTCTAAGACTTTGTATATATGGTATAATAATAGGTAAGGAAATCTTATATTCCATTGATAAATTAGGGTTAATATATTATATTAATACTAGAATGTAATTTGTTTTTGTGAAGGAGGATATAATCCTAATGGCAAAAGAAAAATTTGAACGTACGAAACCGCATGTTAACATCGGTACAATCGGTCACGTTGACCATGGTAAAACTACTTTGACTGCTGCAATCACTAAAGTATTGGCTGAAAAAGGTCAAGCTGACTTCCAAGATTACAGCATGATTGATAAAGCTCCAGAAGAACGTGAACGCGGTATCACAATCAACACTGCACACGTTGAGTATGAAACTGCTAACCGTCACTATGCACACGTTGACTGCCCAGGCCATGCTGACTATGTTAAAAACATGATTACTGGTGCGGCTCAAATGGACGGCGCTATCTTGGTTGTATCCGCAGCTGACGGCCCTATGCCTCAAACTCGCGAACACATCTTGTTGGCTCGCCAAGTTGGTGTTCCTGCAATCGTAGTATTCTTGAACAAAGCTGACATGGTTGACGATGAAGAATTGATCGAATTGGTAGAAATGGAAGTTCGTGAACTTCTTTCTTCCTACGAATTCCCTGGCGACGAAGTACCTATCGTTGTAGGTTCCGCGTTGAAAGCTTTGGAAGGCGACGCTCAATATGTAGCTAAAATTGACGAATTGATGGACGCTGTAGACTCCTACATCCCAACACCAGTTCGTGACACTGATAAACCATTCTTGATGCCTGTGGAAGACGTTTTCACAATCACTGGTCGTGGTACAGTAGCAACTGGCCGTGTTGAACGTGGTCAAGTAAACGTTGGTGATACTGTTGAAGTAGTAGGCTTGAAAGAAAAAGCTGAACAATATGTAGTAACAGGTCTTGAAATGTTCCGTAAAGTGTTGGATTCTGCAGTAGCAGGTGACAACGTAGGTGCATTGCTTCGTGGTGTTGATCGTAAAGACATCGAACGTGGTCAAGTATTGGCTAAACCAGGCTCCATCAACCCACACACAAAATTCAAAGCAGAAGTATACGTATTGACTAAAGAAGAAGGTGGCCGTCATACTCCATTCTTCTCCAACTACCGTCCACAATTCTACTTCCGTACAACAGACGTAACAGGTGTTGTAAACCTTCCTGAAGGTGTAGAAATGTGTATGCCTGGCGATAACGTAACAATGGAAATCGAATTGATTACTCCAATCGCTATCGAAGAAGGTCTTCGCTTTGCGATCCGCGAAGGTGGCCATACAGTAGGCGCTGGCGTAGTAACAGAAATCGAAGGTTAATACAAGTTTATAGCTCAATGTATCGATACATTAGCTATATAATTGAATTTTAGATTCAATAAAAGGGACCCGTTGGGTCCCTTTTATTTTATATATTTTGATGATTAAGAGTATAGGATTGAATCACTAATATATTGAAACAATGATGATTTTGTAATGTGACATATACGTTGTATTCAGGCTTCAAAGAATAATCATACTATTGATACAAATTGAGAAGAAATTTTAATATATTGTAACCTTAGATACAACTTTATTTATAAAATTAGTGTATATTATATATAAGGAGAGCATAGGCTCTCTTTTTGTGCTTTTATAGAAAAGGAGGTAATGTGATGGGCGAATACAAAAAGTATTGGATAGCCGTAGTAGCAGTTCTTATTATTGGATTCTCTATTCTTGGCTATTTGGGTACTGATGTATATCATCAAGCGCCACCGGTACCAACCGCGTATGTATCTCAAGATGGACAGGTTTTGTTCACTAAGGATGATATCTTACATGGTCAATCGGCTTGGCAATCTACAGGTGGTCAATCTGTAGGGACCGTACTAGGTCATGGCGCATATCAAGCCCCGGACTGGACAGCTGATTGGTTGCACAAAGAAGTGTCCGTAATGCTTGATATCAAGTCTCAAGAAGCTTTTGGTGTTCTTTATGAACAGTTAGGTGATGTGCAGAAAGCGGCTGTTAAAGAAGCAGTTAAAGCAGAGTACTTTAACAGTGCTGTTCGTGAAGATGGAACTGTTGTGCTTTCACCGGAACGTATTACAGCGATGAATTTAACCGGACAATATTTTATTGAACTGTATGGTGATAACCCTAAATTGTCCGAAACACGCGATCATTTTGCGATGAAAGACAATACGTTGCCAGAATTAAAAGATCGTATTGATATGGCACGATTCTTCTTCTGGACTACGTGGATGGCATCGACTCAACGCCCTGGTACAGATGCAACATACACCAACAATTGGCCTCACGAGCCATTGTTAGATCATAATCCAACACCGGAAAGCGTAGCTTGGTCTGTTGTGAGTGTTATTATTTTACTTTGTGGTATTGGTATTGTCGTATGGATGTGGGCATTCGGTCGCAAACAAGATGAACATGAATTAACACCACCTGCGGAAGATCCAATTTCCAAATTGCATCTCACACCATCTCAACGGTCTTTAGGAAAATATTTATTTACGATTTTGGCATTATTTTTACTCCAACTTGGTATGGGTGGTATCATTGCGCACTACACCGTAGAAGGACAGGCTTTCTATGGCATTCCATTGGCGCAGTATTTCCCATATTCTATTGCTCGTACTTGGCATATTCAAGCATCCTTGTTCTGGATTGCGATGGCATTCTTGAGTGCCGGTTTATTCTTGGCGCCGATTATTAATGGCGGTAAAGATCCTAAGTTCCAAAAATTGGGCGTGGATATTTTGTTCTGGGCACTCGTTGTGTTGGTAGTGGGTTCCTTTACAGGTACATATTTAGGTGTTGCTCATGAGATTCCGGCGTCTCTAAACTTCTACTTGGGTCACCAAGGATATGAGTTTATCGAGTTGGGGCGCGTATGGCAATGGATTGAATATATCGGCATTCTATTTTGGCTTGTACTCATGGTGCGCAGCATCATTGGTGCTTTCAAAAATAAAGGGGATAAAAACCTTATTGCTGCCTTTATTTTCTCCGTTGTGATGGTCGGTATTTTCTATGGACCAGGTCTTTTCTACGGAGAACACAGCCACTTGGCAATCATGGAATACTGGCGCTGGTGGGTTATTCACCTTTGGGTAGAAGGATTCTTTGAAGTATTCTCTACTACGTTGATGGCCTTTATTTTCGTAACACTTGGTCTCGTATCTTACCGTGCAGGTACCATAGCAGCGATTTCGTCCGGTGCCATTTACCTTATCGGCGGTATCCCTGGTACATTCCATCATCTTTATTTCACCGGTGTTACATCGACTATCGTGGCCACAGGGGCATCGTTCTCCGCGTTGGAAGTAGTGCCTCTTGTACTCTTGGGATATGAAGCGTTTGAAAATTATACACGCCTTCATAGTGCTCCTTGGATGCATCGACTAAAATGGCCTGTATACTGCTTCATTGCCGTATCCTTCTGGAACTTGGTGGGTGCAGGCATCTTCGGCTTCTTAATTAATATGCCGGTTTCCTTGTTCTATATTCAAGGTCTAAATACGACAGCTGTTCATGCTCATACGGCGTTGTTCGGCGTATACGGGTTCTTGAGTTTAGGCTTTGTATTCCTCATCGCTCGTTATATTCGACCTGAAGTGGAATTTAACGACAAGTTGATGAAATTCGGTTTCTGGGCATTGAATTGGGGCCTTGCGTTAATGGTTCTTATCAGTCTATTGCCAATTGGCTTGATTCAAAGTTGGGCAAGTGTTACACAAGGCTTATGGCTCGCTCGCAGTGAAGACTTTATGCAACAACCATTGTTACAAAATTTGCGTTGGCTTCGCATGGTTGGCGATACCATCATGATATTGGGGGCATTGGCCTTCTTCTGGCAAATCGTGAAAGTAACTTTCACAAAGAAACAGTAATAAACGAAGCAATAATAGTAAATATGTAATTATAATATTAAATATAATATATATAAGCTAACTATAAGCTAATATGACATGGCGTTCTTTGGGTAGACAAGGGGCGCCATTGTCTGTTATACTATCCATGTCAGGCATACGTGCCTGGCTTTTTTGAGTTGCTTAATTTCTTGACATCGCTTGCTACGTATGATATAGTTTTTTAGTATGTAGTCGAGCGTTTTCGAGTACAAGAGACAGATTAGTAAATATAAAGCGAGGTGTATCCGGATGCGTAATGCCATTACTTTAGCTTGCACAGATTGCAAACAACGCAACTATCAAACGAACAAGAATAAAAAGAACAATCCTGATCGTATTGAAATGATGAAATATTGCAAATTCTGCGGTAAACATACATTACACCGTGAAACAAAATAATTCTTATCATTCATTACCTGTTGATTTGAGGATGTGAAACACAATGGCAAAGTCTAACTCAGCAGTGCAGCAGCGTGGTGGATTTGGAAAATTCTTCCGCGGTGTGAAAGCTGAACTAAAAAAAGTAGTCTGGCCAACAAAAAAAGAGCTTATCAATTACACAATAGTAGTATTCTTAGTGACCATATTCATCGCTTTGATTATTTCTGTGCTTGATGGACTCTTTGCCCAACTTTTTAATACGTTGTTGCACTTTGTTGGATAAGGGGGCCATTACATGGAAGCAGATAAGAAGTGGTATGTAATTCATACCTATTCAGGCTACGAAAATAAAGTAAAAACCACTCTTGAACTTAAAGTTCAATCTATGGGGCTACAAGATGTGATCAGCCGAATTTTGGTGCCTCTTGAAGACGAAATAGATGAAAAAGATGGGGTTAAAAAAGTAGTAAAACGTAAGATATTTCCTGGGTATGTATTGGTGGAAATGGAAGTTAATGACCGTTCTTGGTATGTTGTACGCAACACGCCAGGTGTAACAGGTTTCGTTGGCTCTGCTACAAAACCAGTTCCACTTTCTGATTCCGAAGTAGAACATATACTTAAGTCTCAGGGCTTGGATAAGAAACCAACCATTAACGTTGATGTAGAAGTTGGTGAAACGGTTCGCATTACGTCCGGTGCCTTTGAAGATAAACTAGGTGTTATTACCGAACTTAACCCTGATAAAGGAACATTGAAACTTAGCGTAGAAATGTTCAATCGAGATACCGAGGTAGAGTTAGAGTTCTCTCAAGTTGAGAAAGCTCTTTAATATATAAATATAATAATATAACTCTAAAAAGAGCAATCGATTTTGGTTGCCAGTGGGAGGATGTATATCCGTTACCACCACAGTATAAGCATAGGAGGTTTAATTACCCATGGCTAAGAAATTAGTTAAACAAGTAAAACTACAAATTGAAGCCGCTAAAGCTACTCCAGCACCACCAGTTGGTCCTGCACTAGGTCAAGCAGGTGTTAACATCGTTGCTTTCACAAAAGAATTCAACGAACGTACTGCTAAACAAGCTGGCTTGATTATTCCAGTAGTTATTAATGTATATGAAGATCGTAGCTTCGACTTCATCACTAAGACTCCACCAGCTGCAGTATTGTTGAAAAAAGCTGCAGGTATTCCGAAAGGTTCTGGTGTACCTAACCGTGATAAAGTAGCAAAAGTAGGTCGCGATAAAGTTCGTGAAATTGCTGAATTGAAAATGCCTGACTTGAATGCTAATACCGTAGAACAAGGTATGCGCATGGTGGAAGGTACTGCTCGCAGCATGGGCATTGAAATCGTTGACTAATAAGCGTACGACTTGCGCATAAGGCGCAAATCGGTGGGAGGGAATTCCCGTTTGACCACATAAGGAGGATATTATAATGGCAAAAGTAGGTAAGAAATACGCTGAAGCAGTAAAACTTATTGAAGCTGGTAAATTCTACGAACCAGTAGAAGCAATTGAGTTGGTTAAGAAAACTGCAACTGCAAATTTCGATGAAACAGTTGAAATTGCTTTCAACTTGAATGTCGACCCTAAATACGCTGATCAACAAGTTCGTGGTGCAGTAGTATTGCCTCATGGTACTGGCAAAACTAAACGCGTTCTTGTATTCGCAAAAGGCGACAATATTAAGGCAGCTGAAGAAGCTGGTGCAGATTTCGTAGGTTCTGAAGAGTTAGTAGCTAAAATCCAAGGTGGTTGGAGTGACTTCGACGTAGTAGTTGCTACACCAGACATGATGGGTCAAGTTGGCCGTCTTGGTAAAATTTTGGGTCCTAAAGGCTTGATGCCAAACCCTAAAGTTGGTACAGTAACTCCAGACGTTGCTCGTGCAGTAAACGAAATCAAAGCTGGTAAAATCGAATATCGTACTGATAAAGCAGGTATTATCTCTTGCTCTATCGGTAAAGCATCTTTCGATGAAGAAAAATTACTTGACAACTACCGTACAATCGTTGATACTATTATCAAGGCTAAACCTGTAGCAGCTAAAGGTCAATACATTAAATCTGTAACCTTGTCCGCTACAATGGGCCCTGGTGTACCTTTGAACGTGTTCAAATTGAGCACTGTTTCCAAAGAGCAATAATTATATATGTCTCTTAGCTGTAGACGGCTGGTATGTATAATGGATGAAAATCCGCCCGCTGAGGCTGACACTAGAACAACCTAGGACTAGTTACGACCTCATCGCGTGCGATGGGGTCGTTTTTACGCTAAGATAGTACATAGAGCACCAAAAAAATCTACAAGGAGGTAATCTAATGGCTGTCACTGAATCAAAAAAAGCAATTGTTGCTCAAATGAAAGAAACTCTTTCTGAAGCAAAAGGTGCTGTATTGATTGGTTACTCTGGTTTAACTGTTGCGCAAGCAACTGATCTTCGTCGCAAAATGTTGGCTGAAGGTGTTGAATACAAAGTAATCAAAAATACTTTGACTCGTATCGCTGCAAACGAATTGAATCTTGAAGGTTTCGCTGAGCATTTAGAAGGCCCAACTGCGTTGGCTACTTCTAAAGATGATGCTGTTGCACCTGCTCGTGTAATCGAACAATTCATCAAAGCAACTGAAAAAGAAGTTGTAACAGTTAAAGCTGGTATCGTTGAAGGCGAAGTTATGGACGCTGCAGGCGTTAAAGCAATTGCATCTCTTCCAAACCGCGAAGGCATGCTTTCCATGTTGCTTTCCGTATTGCAAGCTCCTGTTCGCAATGTTGCATACGCTGTCAAAGCTGTTGCAGAAGCAAAACCTGCAGAATAATATTTTTTGCAAAGTATTCGTTGGCCGCTTGAGGCTGGCACTATAAACTAATTTATGGAGGAAATCTAAAATGGCATTGAACATTGAAAACATCGTTGCTGAATTGAAAGAAGCAACAATCCTTGAACTTAATGATCTTGTAAAAGCAATCGAAGAAGAATTTGGCGTAACTGCAGCAGCTCCTGTAGCTGTAGCAGCTGCTGGTGGTGCTGAAGGCGGCGCTGCTAAAGATTCCTTCGACGTAATCTTGAAAGATGCTGGCGCATCTAAAATCAACGTAATCAAAGTTGTTCGTGAAGCAACTGGTCTTGGCTTGAAAGAAGCTAAAGCTATCGTTGACGGCGCTCCTGCACCTGTAAAAGAAGGCGTAGCTGCTGAAGCTGCTGAAGCTTTGAAAGCTCAATTAGAAGAAGCTGGCGCATCCGTAGAATTGAAATAATTCTGGACATATTAAAGGCGTACCCTATGGGTACGCCTTTTTCTATTGGAGTTTATAAATTGATGCGAGTTTTGTTTTGTTAACTAATTTTGCCTTTGGATATGGTAATGCATTAGAGAAATCCTCATCATATTTTTTAGGAACGATGATATAGGCACCGCGATTATTTGTTGTATTACTTAAAAATGTTTCTTTAGTTATTGTAGGCATTAATGTTTTGCCTTCGGTCCATATAGAATCATCAGTTGTATCTACGAAAACTTGGGTGGGTATAGTATCCATGTAATATACAATAGAAGTATAGTAACTGCCATATACATATATTGGTTTTGATGTATCTTCGATGAACGTTCTAAACTGTAAACCAGATTGATTAAATAATATTGGTGGTACTGTAATTGTAATAGCTGAGTATAAAGTAATTAGTGGAACTAAAGCATATATTGCTAGTTTAAAAAATGATGTTATGTAGTATCGACCGATTAAAATCATACATACTATAATAAAGGAACCTACGATTAACGGTTTACTATCAAGACTTTTATCAAAAGCTGTAGCAAATGTAAAAATCATATAGTAAATACCTAGTGGTAGGGTAATTAAATAATTAAACTTTTTGAATGATTGAGTAAATTCACCGGTCTCTTTGTCAATAAGTAGTTCACAAATTTTTACAGCCGCCCATATTATACAAGGAATAATGGCAGGTAGGGTATAAGTTAGATACTTGGTAGCTACTAGAGAGTAGAAGAGTACTATAACTATAAACCATATAATACCTAATAGATCAAAATCATCTTTCCAGTTAAGAGCTTTTAAATGATAGACTATTACAGGTGTCCATGGTAATAGTGAAAGGGGCACAATTAATAGATAGTAATACCATACATCAAATTTAGGATGCTCAGATACAAGGGCTCGATCTACATTGTGTAGACCCAAGAATCCGGAAATAAACTGCTCACCGTGTATGGAATACATAGCAATATACCAAGGGCTAGCTATCGCTATAAAGACTAATAGTCCGAAGGGATTAAATAGTAATTTTATATCCTTTGAAAGTTGATAGATTTCATCCTTTCTATGGACTATATAGCGAGCACATACATAAATAAGTAATATTAGACCAGGTAAGATGATGCCTATAGGTCCTTTGGTAATTACAGCTAAGGCCGCAGCAATGTAAGCTTTCACCATAGCTGACTTGTCATTGTTGGTAAATGCTAAATAACTATATCCAAATATAGCTAGGGTGAAGAGAAATAGAAATCCGTCGGTTATAATTGCATGAGATATGTACCAAAACTGTAGTGTACTCATTAATAGAATAGCACAGAGTACACTAGCAAAAGTATTTTTAGATATGCGGTAAATTATATGATACATTAGGGCTACGCTGGCTCCCGCAACAAGCGTATTCGGTATACGAGATGTAAAGTCTGATATGCCAAATAGTTTGTACGTAATCATAAGTGCCCAATAGGTGAGCGGTGGTTTATCATACCATACGTGATCGTATATCATAGGGGATATCCATGAGTTATGTTTTAGCATGGTGATGGCGGAGAGAACATAGTTGGACTCCACCGGATCAGTGATTGGCAAATAGGCATTATAAAAGCCGTAGCTCAAAACGGTTAATAAAAAGAGCGCACCTATGCGCAGCATGTGATTGTTAATCATAGTTACTCCTTACTTACATAGTTTATATTATTGTACTATAGGGCGTGTAATATTTAAACCAATCAAAGATAAAAACATAGCCTTTATAAATATGGAGATAATATGGAGATAATATGGAGATAGTTACAAAAAAATAATTATTTATGAAATAATATATTGTATAGAATATTGTTTATTCGGAATACATGAAATGACTTTTATGTATACAAAATACATGCTATAATGAGCGCATAAGATAAAACCGTTTCATTAAACTATCATCTAATATATGAAATAGTGGAAAGAGGATCTATTATGAGAAAAGAACATGATTTCCTAGGTGAATTAGAAGTAGCGGATGAGTTATATTATGGTGTACAAACGATTCGTGCCTTAGAAAACTTCCATATTACAGGGAAACATTTAGACCAAGATTTTATTAAAGCTCTAGCGATGGTAAAAAAAGCATCTGCTTTAGCTAATATGAAAACAGGTCGCCTCAATGTATCTATCGGTAAAGCGATTGTTCAAGCAGCTGATGAAGTTATTGCAGGTGAATTTGCTGACCAATTTCCAGTTGATCCAATTCAAGGCGGTGCTGGCACTTCTGTGAATATGAATATGAATGAAGTGTTGGCAAATCGTGCTTGTGAAATTTTAGGCCATCCAAAAGGTAGCTATGATATTGTAAGCCCTAACAATCACTGTAACATGGCACAATCTACAAATGACGCTTTCCCAACAGCGATTAAAGTTTGTGCAATTTTGAAATCTAAACCGTTACTTGAAGCTTTGCAACGTCTTGTTGATGAGCTTGAGAAAAAAGCTGAAGAATATAGTGAAATTTTAAAAATGGGGCGTACTCATTTACAAGATGCGGTGCCTATTACATTGGGACAAGAGATGGGCGCTTATGCATCTGGTATTCGTCGTGGTATTAAACGTATTAAATCTGCCGTTGAAGGTGCACATGTAATCAACATGGGGGCCACTGCAGTTGGTACAGGCCTTAATGCTGAACCTAATTATATTCATGATGTAGCGTACGAATTAAGCGAAGTAGTAGGCGAACCGTTCTACACTGCGGAGAATTTAATCGATGCCACAAACAATACAGATGTATTTGCTGATATCTCTAGCGGTTTGAAGGTAACTGCACTTGTGTTGATTAAGATGGCAAATGATTTCCGCTTAATGGCATCTGGACCTCGCTGTGGCATTGGTGAATTAAAATTGCCTGCCCGTCAACCAGGCTCCTCTATCATGCCAGGAAAAGTAAATCCTGTTATCGCTGAAGTATTGAATCAAGTGTGTTACCAAGTTATCGGTAATGACCTTACTATTACATTAGCTGTAGAAAATGGTCAATTCGAGTTAAATGTTATGGAACCTGTATTGGCATACAACTTGTTCAATAACCTTTGCTACCTCAAAAACGGTGTAAATACATTCGTTGATAAATTGCTTGTTGATCTTGAAGTAGACCGTGAACAATGCGAGTACTGGTTGAATCGTTCCGTTGGTATCGTAACAGCATTGTTGCCACATCTTGGCTATGAAACAGCTTCTGCATTGGCGAAAGAAGCGTATGAAACAGGTCGAGCTATTCGCGATATCATCTTGGATCAAGGTTTATTGACTGAGGATGAAATTAATCATATTCTTTCTCCTAAAGAAATGACTCGCCCTGGTATCGCTGGTGCGAATCTTTTAAAACAAAAAGGCAACTAATTTATGGTTCTCTTTTGATACATGAATAAAGCATGAAAATAAAAGACTGTCAACCCTTTTGGTTGACAGTCTTTTTTAATACTGATAAAATCATATATTGCAAAAGTAGCGTTTTCTGCTTTTGGATGTAAAAACTATAACACAAATAGTGATGAGGTTTTCTTCCAAGGTTGTGCTTGGTTAATGGGAAGCAAGGTTATTTTAAAAATGAAATGGACCTTGCTTTATTTGACGTTGCCCGAGCAGGAAAACTGAGACCTGTAAGATGTCTTTTTCATGCCGTTATAGAAAATGGTAGACCAGTGTGTTTTGATAGGGGTGAAAGCAAATATGTTCAAACCTGAACAGGTAGGCAAACGAACTCGTTATACATATGCAAAAATTAACGAAGTTATCAAGATGCCGCATTTATTGGACATTCAACGTAAATCGTATGAGTGGTTCTTGGAGAGTGGTTTACAAAATATTTTCAACGATATTTCTCCGATTAAAGACAATTCAGGTAATCTAGTACTTTCTTTTGAAGGTTTTAGCTTAGGTGAACCTAAGTATGATATTAATGAATGTAAAAACCGTGATGCTACTTACGCAGCACCACTTCGTGTAAATATTCGCTTGGTAAATAATGATCCAGAAAATATGGACATTAAAGAACAAGAAGTATTCATGGGCGATTTCCCATTGATGACAGATACAGGTACTTTCATCATCAATGGTGCAGAACGTGTTATCGTATCCCAATTAGTACGTTCTCCAGGCGTTTACTACAATAAAGAAATCGATACAATGGGTAACCGTTTGTATGATTCCACAGTTATTCCTAACCGTGGTGCATGGATTGAACTTGAAACAGATGCTAGTGAAGTGGTAGCTGTTCGTATTGACCGTAACCGTAAATTACCAGCTACTGTATTGGTACGTGCATTAGGTTGGGATACGAATGAAAGTATCCTCGACCTCTTCTGGAATGGTAAAACTGATGAGGATGGTTTACCAGTATATGATGAACGCATCGTTCGCACATTAGAAAAAGA
Source organism: uncultured Veillonella sp. (assembly GCF_963551295.1). NCBI lineage: Bacteria > Bacillati > Bacillota > Negativicutes > Veillonellales > Veillonellaceae > Veillonella > uncultured Veillonella sp. The sequence continues at coordinate 41,554 of NZ_CAUVFT010000009.1, read as the reverse complement.
TACAACTCAATCTGCTGACGAAGCATTAGTTGAAATCTATAAAAAATTACGTCCAGGTGAGCCTCCTACTGTAGAGTCTGCTCGTAACTTGTTCGATAACTTGTTCTTCGATGCACGCCGTTATGACTTAGCGCGCGTTGGTCGTTATAAATTGAACAAAAAACTTGGCTGGCGCCAACGTATGTTGGGTCAAACATTGGCTCAACCAATTGTAGATCCAGAAACTGGCGAAATTATCCTTGATGCAGGCGTACAAGTTGGGGAAGAACAACTTGATATCGTTGCTAATAGCCATGTTTTCGATGGTGAAGGTTTTGCTGAATTCTATATCGTAAATAATGATGGTGTAGAGTCTAAAGTTATCTGTAATAACTGCAACTTACCATATGATCACCGTACAGTAACACGTGAAGACATGATCGCTAACATTTCTTACTTGCTCAACCTTATGGATGGTGCAGGTCATACAGATGATATTGACCACTTGGGTAACCGTCGCCTTCGTTGCGTAGGCGAATTGTTGCAAAACCAATTCCGTATCGGTTTAACTCGTATGGAACGTGTTGTTCGTGAGCGCATGACAATTCAAGAAACTGAATCCATTACGCCTCAAGCGTTGATCAATATTCGCCCTGTAGTGGCAGCTATCAAAGAATTCTTTGGTTCTTCTCAATTGTCTCAGTTCATGGACCAAACAAACCCATTGGCGGAATTGACTCACAAACGTCGTCTTTCTGCCCTTGGCCCTGGCGGCTTGTCTCGTGAGCGTGCAGGTTTCGAAGTTCGTGACGTGCATCATTCTCACTATGGTCGTATGTGTCCTATTGAAACTCCAGAAGGTCCAAACATTGGCTTGATTAACTCCTTGTCCAACTATGCAAAGGTAAACGAATTTGGCTTCATCGAAGCACCATACCGTAAAGTAGAAAAAGTGTATGGTAAAGGCAAGGATGCTGACAAGGTTGTTAAAGTGCGCGTATCTGACAGCGTAGTATACATGACAGCTGATGAAGAAGAAGGCATGACAATTGCCCAAGCGAACTCTCCACTTGATGCAGAGGGGTACTTCACAACTGAACACGTAGCTTGTCGTCGTGGTCATGATGTATTAGAAGTTACACCGGATAAGGTTGACTATATGGACGTTAGTCCAAAAGAAGTTGTATCTATTGGTACAGCTATGATTCCATTCCTTGAAAATGACGATGCTAACCGTGCCTTGATGGGCGCGAACATGCAACGTCAAGCGGTACCACTTTTGCGCGCTCAAGCACCACTTGTTGGTACAGGTATGGAATATACAGCAGCTACTGACTCTGGTGTTTGCGTATTGGCGCGTGAAGCAGGTAAAGTTGTACGTTGTTGGGGTAATGAAATCCACGTTCTTCGCGATAGCGATGGTCGTGTTGATACATACCATTTGAATAAATTCCTTCGTTCTAACCAATCCACGTGCTTTAACCAAAAACCAATCGTCAATCGTGGGGACCATGTTGTAAAAGGCCAAGTATTGGCTGATGGTCCTGCTACAGATGGCGGCGAATTGGCATTAGGTTATAACGTTCTTGTAGCGTTCATGCCTTGGGAAGGTTATAACTACGAAGATGCTATCTTGCTTAGTGAAGAACTCTGCAAAGAAGATATCTATACATCCATTCATATTGAAGAATACGAATGTGATGCTCGTGATACCAAATTAGGTGCTGAAGAAATTACTCGTGAGTTGCCTAATACAGGTGACGACACACTTAAAAACTTAGACGAAGATGGTATTATCTGCATTGGTGCAGAAGTACATCCTGGCGATATCCTTGTAGGTAAAGCTACTCCAAAAGGTGAAACTGAGCTTACTCCAGAAGAACGTTTGTTGCGTGCTATTTTTGGTGACAAAGAACGTGAAGTTCGTGATACTTCCTTGCGCGTGCCTCATGGCGAATCTGGTAAAGTTGTAGACGTTAAAGTTTTCACTCGTGAAAATGGCGACGAATTACAACCAGGTGTAAATAAACTTGTTCGCGTATATATCGCTCAAAAACGTAAGATTCATGAAGGCGATAAAATGGCGGGCCGTCATGGTAATAAAGGTGTCGTTTCTCGCGTTATGAGAAAAGAAGATATGCCATTCCTTCCAGATGGTACTCCAGTACAAATCGTATTGAACCCATTGGGCGTACCTTCTCGTATGAATATCGGTCAGGTTCTTGAAACTCACTTGGGTTGGGCTGTTCAAGGCTTAGGTATGAAAATCAAAGCTACAGACCTTCACATTCAAAACGTGTTGAAAGAAGCTCGTACTGATGCGTCTTACTGGGAACAAATCGATGCAATCCGCGACCTTTATGCTCAAATTGAAGAATTGGAAGCGAAAGTTGCAGAAGATGTAACCGTAAATCATTTCGAAGAAAATGAACAAATCATTACTTTGAAAACTAAAATTCTAAAACATGTAGAAAAAGCGGCGCAAAAGAAATTGGACGCTATGGGTGGCGAAGCTCGTTACCAAGAACTTAAAGCTATTGAAGCTAAATACAATGCACTTCATGTAGAGTTCTTTGATTCTGAAGAGGATGCTCCTGAAATGGATCCTGTTCTTGTAGAGGAATTAGAGGCCATTAATAAAGTTAAGAATACGCTTAACAATATTCACTCTGCTGAAGAAAAACGCGTTGAAATCCGTAAAGAGCTGGAAGGTCTTGGCTACGACTTTGACAAATATGGCATGCCAAAACCAGATGTAGCAGGTATTCATATTGCTACACCTGTATTTGATGGTGCTCACGAAAAAGATGTATTCGAAACATTGGCGATTGCAGGTCGTCCTGATGATGGTAAAACCGTGCTATATGATGGTCGTACTGGTGAACCGATGGATAATCGCGTTACTGTTGGTTACGTTTACATGCTTAAACTCCATCATTTGGTTGATGATAAAATCCATGCTCGTTCTACAGGTCCGTACTCCCTTGTTACACAACAACCTTTGGGCGGTAAAGCTCAGTTCGGTGGCCAACGTTTTGGGGAAATGGAAGTTTGGGCTCTAGAAGCATATGGCGCAGCCTATACTCTTCAAGAGCTATTAACTGTTAAGTCTGACGATGTTGTTGGTCGTGTGAAAGCATACGAAAAAATCGTTAAAGGCGAAAACATCCCTGAACCAGGTGTACCTGAGTCCTTCAAGGTATTGCTTAAAGAACTTCAAAGTATCGGTCTCGATGTAAAAATCTTGAACGAAGATCAAGAAGAAGTTGTTATGAAAGAACTTGAGGACGAAGATGAGGTGGTAGAAACTGGTATTGAAGAAGTTATGGAAGGCAGTGCTGTAGAAACTGATGAAGTAACTGTAGTAGAACCAGAAGTAGAGGAAGAGGAAGAATTACCAGCTGATAACGGCGGTGAAGATGATATCCTTAGCCAATTGGCGTACCCAATGGGCGACTCCTCTAACGATGAAGACTAAAACTATCTATAAGGAAGGGAGCGATAGTAGTGCTAGACGTAAATGAATTCGATTCCATGCGAATCGGTTTAGCCTCTCCAGAGCAGATTTTATCCTGGTCTCATGGGGAAGTTAAGAAACCTGAAACAATTAACTACCGTACGTTGAAGCCAGAACGTGATGGTCTATTCTGTGAACGCATTTTTGGACCAACAAAGGACTGGGAATGTCACTGCGGCAAATATAAACGCATCCGCCATAAAGGCGTAGTCTGCGACAAATGTGGTGTAGAGGTTACTCGTGCGAAAGTACGTCGTGAACGCATGGGCCATATTCAATTGGCTACTCCTGTATCTCACATTTGGTACTTCAAAGGAATCCCATCCCGTATGGGTCTTATCCTTGACATATCACCACGTTCTTTGGAACGCGTATTATACTTTGCTTCCTACATCGTAGTAGATCCAGCTGGTACACCATTGACAAAACGTCAATTGTTGTCCGAGCAAGAATACCGCGAATACGAAGCTCAATTTAATGAAGACGGTTATACTATCGGTGGTAAATCCGTCGTAATCGAAACAGTAGCTCAACGTAATGAACGTTTAGCTATTGTTCGTGAAGCACAACGTAAAGAGCGCTATAATGCGGCTCTTCGTGATGATGCAACAATACCAGAAGCTGATAAGGAATACGAAGAATTAACTCGTGAAGAACGCTATGAATTAGGCGCTGCTGAAGAGGTCCTCTTCGCATGTATCGACATGGGTGCTGAAGCGGTAAAAGCTCTCTTATCAGAACTTGATCTTGAAGCATTGAATGCTGAATTGCGCGAAGAGTTGAACACTGCTAGTGGTCAACGTAAAATCCGTGCAGTTCGTCGTTTGGAAGTAGTAGAAGCATTCCGTCAATCTGGGAACCGCCCAGAATGGATGATTATGGATATCGTTCCTGTAATCCCACCTGAATTGCGCCCTATGGTTCAATTAGATGGTGGCCGTTTTGCTACATCTGACCTCAATGATTTATACCGTCGTGTTATCAACCGTAACAATCGTTTGAAACGTTTGTTGGATTTGGGTGCTCCTGATATTATCGTGCGCAACGAAAAACGCATGCTTCAAGAAGCGGTTGATGCATTGATTGATAATGGCCGTCGCGGTCGTCCTGTTACAGGTCCTGGTAACCGCCCATTGAAATCTTTATCCGATATGCTTAAAGGTAAACAAGGTCGTTTCCGTCAAAACTTGCTCGGTAAACGTGTTGACTACTCCGGTCGTTCCGTAATCGTAGTAGGTCCTGAACTTAAAATGCACCAATGTGGTTTACCAAAAGAAATGGCATTGGAATTGTTCAAACCGTTCGTTATGAAACGCTTGGTAGAACGTGGTCAAGCATCCAATATTAAGGCCGCTAAACGCCAAGTCGAAAGAATCGGCCCTGGCGTATGGGAATCCTTAGAAGAGGTAATCAAAGAACATCCAGTTCTCTTGAACCGTGCCCCTACATTGCATAGACTTGGTATTCAAGCCTTCGAACCAATCCTTTGGGAAGGCCGTGCTATCAAATTGCATCCACTAGTATGTACAGCGTTCAATGCCGACTTTGACGGTGACCAAATGGCGTGTCACTTACCATTGTCCGTAGAAGCACAAGCGGAAGCTCGTACATTGATGCTTTCTAGCCATAATATTTTGTCCACTAAGGACGGCAAGCCGGTAGCAGTACCTTCTCAAGATATGATCTTAGGTACATACTATTTAACAGTTGTACGCGAAGATACTCGCGATAAAGCCAAAACATTTGCTACCTATGATGAAGTTATGCTTGCCTATGAGTCTCATATCATTGGTTTGCAAGATATTCTTTATATCCGTTTACCTGATCATGGCCGTGTAGAAACAACAGCAGGTCGCTTGATCTTCAACAATGCTTTATTCCCAGAATTGTGGCAATATGAGAAACGTGAAGATGGCACTTACACATTAGGTAAGGTCATGGATAAGAAAACAGTTGGTAAATTGGTTGATCAATGTTTCCAATTGTTTGGTAATGAAAAGACTGCAGAACTTTTGGACCGCATCAAGTCCTTGGGTTACTCCTTTGCACGTCGTGCAGGTATGACTGTAGCTATTGCTGATATTAAAGTACCAGAAGTTAAAACTAGTTTGTTAGATACAGCGGAGCAAGAGGTAGAAAAAGTATCTCGTATGTACCGTCGTGGTCTTATTACAGAAGAAGAACGTTATCGTAAAACTATCCAATTATGGACAAAGGCAACAGAAGATGTTACCGATGCGATGATGGATAACATGGCGTGCGACAAAGATGGCTTCAACCCTGTTTACATGATGGCTATCTCTGGTGCCCGTGGTAATAAACAACAGATTCGTCAGCTTGCTGGTATGCGTGGTTTGATGGCTGATCCATCTGGTCGTATTATCGACTTACCAATCAAAGCAAACTTTAAAGAAGGTTTGACTGTATTGGATTACTTTACATCCTCTCATGGTGCTCGTAAAGGTTTGGCCGATACAGCGCTTCGTACAGCTGACTCTGGTTACTTGACTCGTCGTCTTGTTGACGTATCTCAAGACGTAATCGTTCGTGAGGATGATTGTGACGTTGTAGGTATTGATCTCGTTCGTGAGCGTGCTCGGTTAGCTACATCTTCACGTCAAGCATTAGAATTGCTTAAAGATAAGCTCATTGGTCGTGTTCTAGATAAAGATGTAGTGAACGCTGAAACAGGAGAACTTGTTGTACCTGCTGAAACTATCTTAGACGAACAATGCTTGGCTGATATTGCTGAAGCCGGTGTTACATCTATTGCATTGCGTGGTGCACATTTGGGTTCTGATAGCGATATTAATCATACTAACTTGGTTCAAAAAATTATTCTTGGTGAAAGCGACGATAGCATCCGTGCAACATTGAAAGAAACTATGGTTCAAAATATGTTGAATAAGGATACTGTACAAGCAATCGTTGACAGCGAAGGGGTAGAAATTTTCCCAGCTGATACACGTCTCACCGAAGAAGGCATCGAAGCGATTCTTAACTCCGATGTAAAAGAAGTACAAGTACGCAACAATGAAATCCACGGTATTGAAGTGGAAGCTATCGTTGAAGGCACTGGTGTTATCGAGCCATTAAAAGACCGTATCGTAGGTCGTATTGCAGCTGAAGAATTAGTTAATAAGGAAACTGGCGAAGTCATCGTTCCTCTTAACAGTGAAATCACAGAGGCGTTAGCTGATGAAGTTGTAAAACACTATGAAACAGTAAAAATCCGTTCCGTATTAACTTGCCGTAGCCCGTATGGCGTATGTCGCAAGTGTTATGGTCGTGATCTAGGAACTGGCAACCAAGTTCAAGTTGGTGAAGCTGTAGGTATCATTGCGGCACAATCCATCGGTGAACCTGGTACTCAGTTGACAATGCGTACGTTCCATACTGGTGGTGTCGCAGGTGACGATATTACACAAGGTTTGCCACGTGTTGAAGAATTGTTCGAAGCTCGTAAACCAAAACGTAATGCTATCATCGCAGAAAACGAAGGTATAGTTCGCGTTGTACCTAATGAAGGTAAAAAAGGTACAAATACTATCTTTATCACTGGTGAAGATGGTGTTGAACTCGATTACCTCATCCCTTATGGTTCTCGTATTATCGTTAAAGACGGTGATGTGGTATCCTTGGGCGCTCGTTTGACTGAAGGCTCCATCAATCCTCATGACATCATGCGTGTAATGGGTACTGAAGCAACTCAACGTTACCTCGTATACGAAGTACAAAAAGTATACAAATCCCAAGGTGTAGAAATTAACGATAAACATATCGAAGTTATCGTTCGTCAAATGCTTCATAAAGTTAAAATTGAAACAGCTGGCGATGCGGATATGCTTCCAGGCGATATGGTCGATGTTAATACCTTTGACGAAGAAAACCGTCGTCTTACCCTCAATGGTCGTGAAAATGCTACGGGCAAACGCACGTTATTGGGGATTACGAAAGCCGCTTTGGCAACGGACTCCTTCTTGTCCGCTGCATCATTCCAAGAAACGACACGTGTTCTTACCGATGCTGCTATCAAGGGTAAAATCGATCCATTGTTGGGCTTGAAAGAAAACGTAATCATTGGTAAGTTGATTCCTGCTGGTACAGGCATGAGTCGTTACCGTAAGATTGAAGTTGTAAAAAATACCCCTGAAATCATTGATATTACGGAAGAGGTTATGTCTGAAGATTAATTGCTTCGGAGCGGCCGTTAGGCTATATATAATTGTATAGACTTGTTGCATTATTGATACTGTGCGACAGAATAAAAAAGGGTGCACCCGCGAGGTGCACCCTTTTGTTATGGGGAATTATTGGTTTGAGAGATATATGTATATGAGCTCTATGATTATATGTCTCTATAATTATAGGTCTATATAAATTGAGGGCTTCATGATATGTGTTAGTATCAGTTTGTAAAATAAAATGATACTTTGTTAAGGTTGTGGTATGAAAACTATTCAGCTGCTTCTTCCGCGTCATGAGACATGATGTCATAACCGACGTCATCCGATAAAGTAAGATATCGTTCGTACTGTCGAATGATATCGGTAATGATATCCTCTCGTGTCATATACTGCGCATCGTATCCGGCGCGCCCGTCACTGAAATATGTCATAGGAATTGCGTTGGTGCTTTCAGTAATGTGAGGAATGTTAGGATCTTCAATGAGATGATCTGATACCTCTTGCGTAACGAGCTTGATGCCGTAGGTAAAGTTGCGCATTGATTCTTTTTCGATGGTTAACTCTACGGAGGCGTCGTTACTGTTGAAATATTTGTCAATTCTCGTAGTTAATCCGTACTCTTCGGTCAATTCTTTATTGAGCTGATACATAGCAGGTAGTGCTGTCGTTTTCATAAAGGAGATAACATCTTCTGACTGCGTTTGATTGAGTATTTTGGCAAGACCTTGCTTCCAGTTCTTGCTGTCCCAGTAGATGGATGTGGTTGAAAGTTTTGTGTTAAAGTATTGCGTATCTGTCAATAATCCCTGCCATAAGCTGTAGCACATGATAACCATCAAGGCTGCAAACGGTAAGGCGAGAATGAGTGTTACCGACTGGAGTACGTTGAGTCCGCCGATGCTGAGCAAGCTGATGGCGAGGAATGCCATTACGGCGCCCCACATTGGACACTGCCATTTCGGTGATGGCGTGCCTTTGTCATAAGCGGCAATATTATTTAATACATAAATCCCCGAGTCGGCGGATGTGATAAAAAATAATGCCAATACGATAATCGATAGGAGATTAGTCAAACCGGATAATGGTAAATATTCAAGAAATGCGAAGAGTAGTTGTTCTGGTTTATCGGTTAATGCACCGAGTGCACCGTTTGCTACTGTTTCATCGATATAAATTGCAGTGTTACCAAAGATAGTAAACCAAACGATAGTAAATACAGTTGGAATAATGAGTACCCCAAAGATGAATTCTCGAATTGTGCGACCTCTTGAGATTCGTGCGATGAACATGCCCACAAATGGCGCCCAAGATAACCACCAAGCCCAGAATAGTATGGTCCAGCTGAAGAACCATAGTCGGGTTTCTGGTGTATAGATAGATGTATAGAAGCTTTGTCCTAAGATATGTGATAAATAGTATCCAAAGTTTTCTACCGTTGAATTTAATAGGAGCAATGTAGGACCTGTACAGAGTACAAAGAGCATTAAGACTAATGCGACCGATATATTGATTTCACTGAGCAGCTTAACGCCTTTATCAATACCTGTAACAGCAGATAAAACGGCAATGGACATAATGACGATGATGATGACCGTTTGTGCGGGAAAGTCGTTAGCGGAAATGACGTCAATATATAGAAAGCCCGCACCTAGTTGGGCGGCACCAAATCCTAAGGTGGTTACAATACCTAATAAAGTTACACAAAGTGCGATGATATCGATAATGTGCCCTCGTGGGCCATTGATCTTATCCTTCCACAGAGGATAGAAACATGAACGTAGTGATAATGGCAATTTATAGCGAAAACCGAAATACGCTAATGCTAAAGCCATAATGCCGTATACCGTCCATGCATTGATGCCCCAGTGAAAGATGGAGCGGAATAACGCTTCCTTGGCGTTAGGTGCACCATCGACTAAGCCTACAGCAGAGTGATAATGTGAGAGCGGCTCAGCAGTTCCGAAGAACATGAGACCTACACCGGTACCCGCCGCAAATAACATGGCGAGCCATGCGGTATAAGAGAATTCCGCTTCTTCATCATCGCTACCCAGTTTAATGTCACCTAGCGAACTAAGTGCAAGAAAGATATTGAAGATAAAGAAGAGACTTATGGATAAAACATAAAACCAGCTGAAATCTTCAAATATAATATCACGAACCCTTTGGAGAATCGTTTGAGATATTTGCGGAATCAGAAGGGCACATAAGCTCAGTCCTAAGACGATAGACAAGCTACCTATAATTACAGGGGGATTAAAATTTGAATAACGTTTGATGAGTTTAATCATATAATCTCCTTTCTTTAGTAACTTATAAATACAAATATTTGTTCTATATTAATTTATATCATAATAAAATGGTGTTTATATTAATTTTGCATAATTGGTAAAAGAAAAAATAATAGCAAATGTATAGAATGATTATTTATACATAAAAATAATGATATATGAATAAAAAAACGCTCTTCATTTATAATTTAAGATTGCGTGAAACACACGGATGAGTGTACATATAAAATGCAGATGTAGAGCGGTGTATGACATTGGAAATTGTTTGACATGGCCTGCTGTAATTGATATACTTACATAGTGCTTTAGGCGAGGTATGCCTAATGGGCATAATTTCGTAAGGAGAATTAGTACAATGGACATTGCCCATCTGAAGTCGGTGAACAAAACAATCGGTGCCAAGCAAACGTTGAAACAAATTGCTAAAGGTGCTGTGAAGTACGTGTTCCTCGGTTGTGATAGTGATGAACGTGTGGTACAGCCTTTACGGATTGCTTGTGAAGAACAGGGGATACTTGTGAATGACGAGCACACCATGGATGATCTCGGACGTGCGTGTCGCATCAAGGTGCGGGCCACAGCTGTAGGCATCCTACGTTAATCTCGGTAATATCCGATGTAACACTTTGTTATGACGGATCAATTATAAATCTCAAATTTGGAAAGGAGGTGCCCAAATGCCAACAATTAATCAGCTAGTACGCAAAGGCCGCATGAGCTTGACTAAAAAATCTACAGCTCCTGCGCTTCAAGAATCTCCACAAAAACGTGGTGTATGTACTCGTGTGTACACAGCTACTCCAAAGAAACCAAACTCCGCGCTTCGTAAAGTTGCCCGTGTACGTTTGACAAACGCTATTGAAGTAACTGCTTACATTCCAGGCATTGGTCACAATTTACAAGAACACAGTGTTGTACTTATCAGAGGCGGTCGTGTAAAAGACCTTCCAGGTGTGCGTTATCACATCGTTCGTGGTGCATTGGATACAGCTGGCGTACAAAATCGTATGCAAAGTCGTTCCAAATACGGCGCGAAAAAAGCTAAAAAATAATTTTAGCCATTAAACGAAATTAACACACATCATTATAAAGGAGGAATTGAACATGCCAAGAAAAGGCCCTGTTCCGAAACGTGATGTACTTCCAGATCCGGTGTACAACAGCAAATTAGTAACACGTTTCATTAACAAAGTTATGTACGATGGTAAAAAAGGCATTGCTGAAACTATCGTATATGATGCATTCGAAATTATTCGTTCCAAAATGGGTCAAGACCCAATGGAAGTTTTTGATCAAGCATTGAAAAATGTTATGCCTGTACTTGAAGTGCGCGCTCGCCGTATCGGTGGTGCGAACTACCAAGTGCCAGTTGAAGTTCGTGCTGATCGCCGTCAAACCCTCGGTATTCGTTGGGTTGTAACTTACGCTCGTCTTCGTGGTGAACGCACTATGAAAGAACGTTTGGCAGGCGAATTGATGGACGCTTTCAACAATGCAGGCGCTGCAATCAAGAAAAAAGAAGATACTCATAAAATGGCAGAAGCTAATAAAGCATTTGCTCATTATCGTTGGTAATAAGAGGTGACAACTGTGGCAAGAGAGTTTTCCTTAGCAAAAACTCGTAATATCGGTATCATGGCTCACATCGATGCTGGTAAAACAACAACTACAGAACGTATCCTCTACTATACAGGTATCGTTCACAAGATCGGCGAAGTACATGAAGGCGCTGCTACGATGGACTGGATGGAGCAAGAACAAGAACGTGGTATCACAATCACTTCTGCTGCAACAACTTGTCAATGGAAAGAACATCGTATCAACATCATCGATACTCCTGGTCACGTTGACTTTACTGTAGAAGTAGAACGTTCTCTACGTGTACTTGACGGTTCTGTTGCGGTGTTCAGTGCTAAAGGTGGCGTTGAACCTCAATCCGAAACAGTATGGCGTCAGGCTTCTAACTACGGCGTACCTCGTATCGCTTATGTAAATAAGATGGATACTGTAGGTGCTGACTTCTTCAACGTAGTTGACATGATGAAAACTCGTTTGGGTGCAAATTCCGTAGCTATCCAAGTACCAATCGGTGCTGAAGATACTTTTGAAGGCATCATTGACTTGATGACTATGAAAGCGGAGATTTACAAATCCGATGACGGTAAAGAATATGAAATCACTGATATCCCTGCTGAATATCAAGAAGTAGCAGAAGCTCGTCGCGAAATGATGATCGATGCTATCGCTGAAACTGATGACGATATCATGATGAAATATTTGGAAGGCGAAGAAATCTCCATAGAAGAATTGAAAGCAGCAATGCGTAAAGCCGTTATTGCTAATCAATTGTTCCCGGTTCTTTGCGGTTCTTCCTACAAAAACAAAGGTGTACAAATGCTGTTGGATGCTGTAATCGATTATATGCCAGCTCCAATCGACATCCCACCTATTAAAGGGGTTGTTCCTGGTACTGAAGAAGAAACAACTCGTCCTTCTTCCGATGAAGAGCCATTCTCCGCATTGGCATTCAAAATCATGGCGGATCCTTATGTTGGTAAATTAGCGTTCTTCCGTGTGTACTCCGGTACATTGGAATCCGGCTCCTACGTTTTCAACTCCACTAAAGGTAAAAAAGAACGTATCGGTCGTATTCTTCAAATGCACGCTAACTCCCGTAAAGAAATCGAACGCGTATATTCTGGTGACATCGCTGCGGCGGTTGGCTTAAAGGATACTACTACAGGGGACACATTGTGTGATGAAAAATCTCCTGTAATCCTTGAGTCCATGGAATTCCCTGAACCAGTTATTTCCGTTGCTGTTGAACCTAAAACAAAAGCTGACCAAGAAAAAATGGGTACAGCTCTTGCTCGTTTGGCAGAAGAAGATCCTACTTTCAAAGTTCGTACTGATGAAGAAACAGGTCAAACTATTATTTCCGGTATGGGCGAACTTCACTTGGATATCATCGTTGACCGTATGAACCGTGAATTTAAAGTAGATTGTAACGTAGGTAAGCCTCAAGTAGCATACCGCGAAACTATCCGTAAAGCTGTTAAGGCTGAAGGTAAATTCGTGCGTCAATCTGGTGGTCGTGGTCAATATGGTCACTGCTGGTTGGAATTGATTCCTCAAGAACCAGGTGCTGGCTTCGAGTTTGAAAACAAGGTTGTAGGTGGCGCAATTCCTCGTGAATACATCGGACCTGTAGAAAACGGTGTTAAAGAAGCTATGGAATCTGGTGTTATTGCTGGGTACCCTATGGTTGATGTTAAAGTTATCGTATTTGACGGCTCTTACCATGACGTTGACTCCAACGAAATGGCCTTCAAAATTGCTGGCTCTATGGGCTTTAAAGAAGGTGCTCGCAAAGCAGATCCTGCATTGCTTGAACCATACATGGCTGTAGAAGTAGACGTTCCTGAAGAATACATGGGCGACGTTATCGGTGACTTGAACTCCCGTCGTGGTCGCATGGACGGCATGGAAGCTCGCAATGGTTCCCAACATATCAAAGCATATGTTCCATTGAGCGAAATGTTTGGTTACGCAACAGATCTTCGTTCCAAAACCCAAGGTCGCGGTAACTACTCCATGACATTCGATCATTATGAAGAAGTTCCTAAGAAAATTGCTGAAGAAATTCAAGCAAAGAAAAACGGTTAATCTTACATTAGATTAATAGAATTACTATTTTCCTCGGAGGATAATTTAAAATGGCAAAAGAAAAATTTGAACGTACGAAACCGCATGTTAACATCGGTACAATCGGTCACGTTGACCATGGTAAAACTACTTTGACTGCTGCAATCACTAAAGTATTGGCTGAAAAAGGTCAAGCTGACTTCCAAGATTACAGCATGATTGATAAAGCTCCAGAAGAACGTGAACGCGGTATCACAATCAACACTGCACACGTTGAGTATGAAACTGCTAACCGTCACTATGCACACGTTGACTGCCCAGGCCATGCTGACTATGTTAAAAACATGATTACTGGTGCGGCTCAAATGGACGGCGCTATCTTGGTTGTATCCGCAGCTGACGGCCCTATGCCTCAAACTCGCGAACACATCTTGTTGGCTCGCCAAGTTGGTGTTCCTGCAATCGTAGTATTCTTGAACAAAGCTGACATGGTTGACGATGAAGAATTGATCGAATTGGTAGAAATGGAAGTTCGTGAACTTCTTTCTTCCTACGAATTCCCTGGCGACGAAGTACCTATCGTTGTAGGTTCCGCGTTGAAAGCTTTGGAAGGCGACGCTCAATATGTAGCTAAAATTGACGAATTGATGGACGCTGTAGACTCCTACATCCCAACACCAGTTCGTGACACTGATAAACCATTCTTGATGCCTGTGGAAGACGTTTTCACAATCACTGGTCGTGGTACAGTAGCAACTGGCCGTGTTGAACGTGGTCAAGTAAACGTTGGTGATACTGTTGAAGTAGTAGGCTTGAAAGAAAAAGCTGAACAATATGTAGTAACAGGTCTTGAAATGTTCCGTAAAGTGTTGGATTCTGCAGTAGCAGGTGACAACGTAGGTGCATTGCTTCGTGGTGTTGATCGTAAAGACATCGAACGTGGTCAAGTATTGGCTAAACCAGGCTCCATCAACCCACACACAAAATTCAAAGCAGAAGTATACGTATTGACTAAAGAAGAAGGTGGCCGTCATACTCCATTCTTCTCCAACTACCGTCCACAATTCTACTTCCGTACAACAGACGTAACAGGTGTTGTAAACCTTCCTGAAGGTGTAGAAATGTGTATGCCTGGCGATAACGTAACAATGGAAATCGAATTGATTACTCCAATCGCTATTGAAGAAGGTCTTCGTTTTGCGATCCGCGAAGGTGGCCATACAGTAGGCGCTGGCGTAGTAACAGTAATCGAAGGTTAATTTAATCTTTTATGCTCATCGTAGAATAAATGCGTTGAGCACAATATATGCAGCACTCAGAGCGGCAGATAATGCCGCTCTCGTGTTGTGTTTTTAAACTATGAAGTAGAAGGTTGCCTCTGCGGAGGAGAATTTCTATGGAGCAGCCCATTCACGAAATGGACGACAGGAGGAATTATTAATAATGGCTAAACAGCAAAAAATCCGTATTCGCCTTAAGGCATACGACCACAAAGCTCTCGATCAAAGCGCTGCTAAGATCGTAGACACTGCAAAAAGAAATGGCGCAATGGTATCTGGTCCGATTCCATTGCCAACAGAAAAGAATATCTTCACAATTCTTCGTTCTGTACACGTAAATAAAGATTCTCGTGAACAATTCGAAATGCGTACACATAAACGCTTAATCGATATTCTTGAACCAAATTCGAAAACAGTAGATGCTATCACTCGTTTAGATTTACCAGCTGGTGTATCTATTGAAATAAAACTATAAGGAGGTGCGATAATGTCTAAAGCTATTTTGGGTAAAAAATTAGGAATGACACAAGTCTTCACAGCTGAAGGCCAATTAGTTCCTGTAACAGTAGTGGAAACTACCCCAAGCGTTGTAGTGCGCGTAAAGACTGTAGAAACAGACGGCTACGAAGCAGTACAAATTGGTTATGGTTCCATTAAAGAAAAACATTTAACAAAACCTGTAAAAGGTCAGTTCGACAAAGCTGGCGTAGCTCCAGTGAAATATCTTCGCGAAGTTCGCGTAGCTAATGCAGCTGACTACACAGTAGGCCAAACTCTGGCAGCTGATATCTTCGCAGAAGGTGAATTGGTGGACGTAGTGGGTACAGGTAAAGGTAAGGGTTTTGCTGGCACAATTAAACGCCATAACTTCTCCCGTGGTCCTGAAACTCATGGTTCTAAATCTCACCGTGAACCTGGTTCCATCGGTCCTATGATCTCCGGTGGCGGCGGTAAGGTATACAAAGGTAAAAAACTCCCTGGACAAATGGGTGGTTACAGAGTTACCGTACAACGCTTATCCGTTGTGAAAGTTGATGCTGAACGTAACCTTTTATTGGTTAAAGGTGGTATCCCAGGCGCTAAAGGTAGCTTGGTTATGGTTCGCAACACGGTTAAACCTGTTAAATAATCATTTGTCGAAAGGAGGATTATGTAATGCCTACAGTAGCAACATATAATCAATCCGGCGTTAAAGTCGGTGAAATACAGTTAAACGATGCAGTATTCGGCGTTGAAGTTAACGAAGCCGTAATGCATCAAGCCGTAGTTCGTCAATTGTCTAACGAACGTCTCGGCACACATGCAACAAAAACTAGAGGTATGGTTCGTGGCGGTGGTCGCAAACCTTGGAAACAAAAAGGTACTGGCCGTGCTCGTGCAGGCTCCAGCCGCTCCCCAATCTGGATTGGTGGTGGTACTACATTTGGTCCACAACCTCGCAGCTATTACAAAGCTATGCCTCGTAAGGCTAGACGTTTAGCAGTTAAATCTGCTCTTAGCGATAAAGTGAATAATAGCGAATTATACGTTTTGGAAGAAATCACATTAGCAGCTCCTAAAACAAAAGAAGTGTTGAACATTATTAATAGCTTCAACGTTGGTGATGCAAAAGTATTGTTCATCACTGAAGGTGATGTAAATGTTGAACGTTCCGCTCGCAACATTCAAGGTGTAAAAGCTTTGGCTTGCGAAGGTATGAATATTTTCGATCTTCTTCATTACGATAAGCTCTTCATTACTAAAGGCGCTGTCGCAAAAATCGAGGAGGTGCTCGGATAATGCAATTACATGATGTACTAATCCGCCCGGTTATTACCGAAAAATCCACTATGCTTATGGAAGAAGGCAAATACACTTTCCGTGTGCCTTTAACTGCAAATAAAGTGCAAATCCGTCAAGCAGTTGAAAAAATCTTCAATGTAAAGGTAGAAAAAGTAGCTACTATTCGTGTTTTAGGTAAAACTAAACGCATGGGTCGTACACAAGGTAAACGTAGCGATTACAAAAAAGCTATCGTGACCTTAAAAGCTGGCGAATCCATTGAATTCTTTGAAGGTGTCTAAGAGTCTAGTTGTAAGGAGGCCCACTAATGGCAATTAAATCATTTAAACCGTACTCCGCTGGTCGCCGGTTTATGACAGTATCCGCCTTCGACGAAATCACAGCAAGCAAACCAGAAAAATCCTTGCTCGCTAAGATTTCTCAAAAAGGTGGTCGTAACAATACTGGTAAAATGACAGTTCGTCACCAAGGTGGCGGTCACAAACGTCAATACCGTATTATTGACTTCAAACGTACTAAAGATAATATTCCAGCTAAAGTAGCAACAATCGAGTATGATCCTAACCGTTCTTCTCGTATCGCTTTGCTTAACTACGCTGATGGTGAAAAACGCTACATTTTAGCTCCTAACGGTCTAAAAGTTGGTGACGTTGTATTCTCCGGTCCTGAGTCCGATATTAAACCTGGTAACTGCTTACCATTGGCTAATATTCCAGACGGTACACAAATCCACAATATCGAATTGAAAATCGGTAAAGGTGGTCAAATCGTTCGTTCCGCTGGTACATCTGCTCAATTGATGGGTAAAGATAATGGCTACGCTATTCTTCGTTTACCATCTGGTGAAATGCGTCGTGTTCGTCAAGAGTGCCGTGCAACAGTTGGTGTTGTTGGTAACGCTGACCATAGCAACCTTGTAATCGGTAAAGCTGGTCGTCATCGTTGGATGGGTGTTCGCCCTGGCAACCGTGGTGTTGTAATGAACCCTTGTGACCATCCACATGGTGGTGGTGAAGGTAAATCTCCTGTTGGTCGTAAACATCCTGTTACACCTTGGGGTAAACCAGCACATGGTGTTAAAACTCGCGACAAGAAAAAAGCTTCTAATAGCTTAATCATTAAACGTCGTACAAAATAGGATAAAGGAAAGGAGATAAAATAGTGTCCAGATCTATTAAAAAAGGCCCTTTCGTAGCAGATCATTTGCTTAAGAAAGTTGAAGCTTTAAACGAAACTAACGAAAAGAAAGTTGTAAAAACCTGGTCCCGTGCCTCTACTATTATCCCAAGTTTTGTAGGCCACACAATTGCTGTGCATGATGGTCGCAAACATGTACCTGTATTCATTACAGAAGATATGGTAGGTCATAAATTAGGTGAGTTCGCTCCTACACGTACTTATAGAGGTCATGGTAAGGACGAAAAATCTACAGGCAAAAAATAGGAGGAAATAATACATGGAAGCAAAAGCAATCGCTAGACATATCCGAATCGCGCCTCGTAAAATCCGTATCGTTGCAGATTTAGTGCGCGGTAAAAACATCGGCGAAGCATTTGCCATCTTGAAGTTCACTCCGAAAGTTGGCGCTGATGTAGTAGAAAAAGTTATGCGTTCTGCAATCGCAAACGCTGAACATAATTTCGATATGAATGTTGACAATCTTTACGTATCCGAGATCTTCGTTGATCAAGGCCCTACATTAAAACGCATTCATCCTCGTTCCCGTGGTCAAGCTTTCAAAATTTTGAAACGTACTAGCCACGTAACAGTAGTAGTTAAAGAAAGAGCTTAAGAAGGAGGGAAACAGAGTGGGTCAAAAAGTTAATCCACACGGTTTGCGTGTCGGTATCGTAAAAGATTGGGACGCAAAATGGTATGCAGATAAAGATTTCGCTGCTAATCTTCATGAAGACGTAAAAATTCGTAACTTCTTGAAAGAAACCCTTTTCATTGCTGGTATTTCCCGCATTGAAATCGAGCGTACAAATAAACGTATTAAATTGACTATCCACACTGCGAAACCAGGTATGGTTATCGGTCGTGGTGGTGCTGGTATCGAAGATATCAAAAAAGCAATGACTCGTTTCACTGATAAACAAGTGGATGTTAACATTGCAGAAATTAAACAAGCAGATATGGATGCAACATTAGTTGCTGAAAACATTGCGGGCCAATTGGAACGCCGTATCGGCTTCCGCCGTGCAATGAAACAAGCTGTAGGTCGTACAATGCGCTTAGGTGCAAAAGGTATCAAAATCATGGTAAGCGGTCGTCTTGGCGGTGCTGAAATCGCTCGTAGCGAATCCTACCGTGAAGGTTCTATTCCTTTGCATACACTTCGTGCAGACATTGACTACGGTACTGCTGAAGCTCATACAACATATGGTTGTATTGGCATTAAAGTATGGATTTACAAAGGTGAAGTTTTGCCAGAAGCAAAACAAGCACCTGCTAAGAAGGAAGAAGGTGGCAAGTAATGCTTATTCCAAAGCGCGTAAAACATCGTAAGCAATTCCGCGGCCGTATGAAAGGTCGTGCTATGCGCGGTAATACAGTGTCTCATGGTGAGTTCGGCTTGGTAGCATGCGAACCATCTTGGATTACAAACCGTCAAATTGAAGCTGCCCGTATTGCTATGACTCGTTATATCAAACGTGGTGGTAAAGTATGGATTAAAATTTTCCCTGACAAACCAATCACAGCTAAACCAGCTGGTACTCGTATGGGTTCCGGTAAAGGTTCTCCTGAATACTGGGTAGCAGTGGTTAAACCAGGTCGTGTAATGTTTGAAATGGACGGTGTGCCAGAAGCTACAGCTCGTGAAGCCATGCGTCTTGCAAGCCATAAACTTCCAATCAAATGCAAATTTGTTGTTAAGGGTAAAGAATTGGGTGGTGACGTAAATGAAGGTTAATGACATTCGCAATATGAGCGCTGCCGAAATGGAACAAAAAGTTTCCGGTCTTAAGGAAGAGTTATTTAACCTCCGTTTTCAGCTTGCAACAGGTCAATTAGAGAATCCTATGCGCATTCGTGAAGTTAAGAAGACAATCGCTCGTATTAAAACTGTACAACGTGAAGTTGAACTTAAATCTGAAAACGCATAATAACAGATTTGTTAATGGTTGAAAAGGAGGCTTAAAATCGTGGCAGAAGAAAGAAACGTACGTAAAGTTCGCGTAGGTAAAGTTGTAAGCGACAAAATGAATAAAACTGTTGTTGTTGCTGTAGAACGTAAAGTACCTCACGCATTATATAACAAGCCAATGGTTAGCACAAAACGCTTCAAAGCTCATGATGAAAATAATGAGTGCCAAGTTGGCGATACAGTTAAAATTGTAGAAACTCGTCCACTTTCTAAAGATAAATGTTGGAGAGTTGTTGAAATTCTTGAAAGACAAAAATAAGAGTGATGTAAGGAGGAATAGACGATGATCCAGCAACAAACAATTTTGAATGTTGCCGACAACACTGGTGCTAAACGTATTATGTGCATCCAAGTCATGGGCGGTTCTTATCGCAAATTCGGCAATATCGGTGACGTAATCGTTGCTTCTGTAAAAGATGCATCACCCGGTGGCGTTGTCAAGAAAGGCGACGTAGTTAAAGCTGTTATTGTTCGTTCTAAAAAAGGTATCCGCCGTCAAGACGGTTCCTATATTCGTTTCGATGAAAACGCAGCAGTAGTTATTAAAGATGACAAGACCCCTCGTGGTACTCGTATCTTTGGACCTGTAGCTAGAGAACTTCGTGAAAAAGACTTCATGAAAATCGTTTCTTTGGCTCCAGAAGTATTATAAGAAGGAGGAACGCAGCATATGGCTAAGCTACAAATCAAAAAAGGCGATACAGTTGTTGTTATCTCCGGTAAAGATAAAGGTAAGCAAGGTACAGTTATCGCAACTGAACCTAAAAAAGAACGCGTATTTGTTGAAGGCGTTAATACTGTAAAACGTCACACAAAACCTTCCCAAGCTAACCCACAAGGTGGCATCGTTACTAAAGAAGCGGGCATTCACGTTTCTAACGTAATGGTTGTTGACCCAGAAACTAAAACAGCTACTCGTATCAAAAAGGTAGAAGGTAAGGACGGTAAATTCGTTCGCGCTACTGTTAAATCCGGTACAGTACTTAAATAATCAGGAAAGGAGGAGCTACATAAATGTCTCGTTTGTTTGAACAATACAACTCTGAAATCAAAAAGAGTATGCAAGAAAAATTCCAATACGGCAACGTAATGGAAATTCCTAAATTGGAAAAAATCGTTATCAACATCGGCGTAGGTGATGCAGTAGGTAATGCAAAAGCATTGGAAGCAGCAGTTAATGACTTGACTATCATTGCTGGTCAAAAACCTGTCATCACAAAAGCTAAAAAATCCATTGCGAACTTCAAAGTTCGTGAAGGCATGGCGTTGGGTACAAAAGTTACTCTTCGTGGCGAACGCATGTATGAATTCCTTGATAGATTGATCAATGCGGCATTACCTCGTGTACGTGACTTCCGCGGTATCAGCGCTACTGCATTCGATGGCCGTGGTAACTACGCTTTGGGTCTTAAAGAACAGCTCATCTTCCCTGAAATCGAATATGATCAGGTAGAACGTGTTACTGGTATGGATATCATTATCGTAACAAGTGCTAAGACAGATGAAGAAGCTCGTGAATTGTTGACTCAATTCGGTATGCCTTTTGAAAAATAATAGGAGGAACATATAGATGGCTAAAAAATCTATGATTGAACGCGAAAAGAAACGCGCTAAAATCGTTGAAAAATATGCAGCTAAACGTGAAGCGTTAAAAGCAGCAGGTGATTATGAAGGCTTATCCAAATTACCAGCAAATGCATCCCCAACACGCTTGCACAACCGTTGCAACTTAACTGGTCGTCCTCACGGCTATATGCGTAAATTCGGTATCAGCCGTATTGCGTTCCGTGAATTGGCGTACAAAGGACAAATTCCTGGTGTTAAAAAAGCCAGCTGGTAATATTAGACGAGAGGAGGTTTTTAGATTATGGTAATGACCGATCCTATCGCGGATATGCTTACGCGCATCCGTAATGCAAACGCTGCACTTCATGAAACGGTAAACATTCCTGCATCTAGAATGAAAGCAGCCGTTCTTGACATCCTTTTACAAGAAGGCTTTGTAAAGAACGTTGAAAAAGAAGAAAACACTTTAAAAGTAACTTTGAAATATGGTTCCAATAACGAGAAAGTTATTACAGGAATTAAACGTATTTCCAAACCAGGTTTACGTGTTTACGCGAAAAAGGAAGAACTTCCTCGTGTACTTGGTGGTTTGGGTATCGCAGTTATTTCTACGTCCAAAGGCGTTATGAGCGACAAACAAGCTCGTAAAGAAGGTCTTGGTGGCGAAGTAATCGCATACGTTTGGTAATAGTAGCAATAGGAGGTAGAAATAATGTCACGTATCGGTAGAATGCCTATCGAGATTCCTGCAGGCGTTACTGTTACATATGATAACCATCATATGAACGTAAAAGGCCCTAAAGGTGAATTATCTCGCGATTTGCATCCAGATATGAATATCACTGTAGAAGGTAACACAATCACAGTAACTCGTCCTTCTGACGATAAAAATCATCGTTCCCTTCACGGTTTGACTCGCGCTCTTGTTGCTAATATGGTAACAGGCGTATCTGAAGGATTTACAAAAACTCTTGAAATCAACGGTGTTGGTTACAGAGCGGCTAAACAAGGCAATAAATTAGCTCTTACACTTGGCTTCTCTCATCCAGTAGAAATGGAAGCTCCAGCTGGTATTACAATCGACGTTCCAGCTCCTAACAAAATCGTCGTGTCTGGTGCAGACAAAGAAGTTGTAGGTGCAGTAGCAGCTGATATCCGTAAATGGAGAAAACCTGAACCTTACAAAGGTAAAGGTATCCGCTATGAAGGCGAAGTTGTTCGTCGCAAAGCTGGTAAAGCTGGTGCAAAAGGTAAATAGTAATATCATCTATATGAATGAAAGGAGTGAATATCTTGCCTCGTAAATCTAGTAGAAATATCGCTCGAGCAAAACGTCATCTTCGTATCCGCCGTCACATCTCTGGTACGGCAACTTGCCCACGTTTGAACGTTTACCGTTCTTTGAGCAACATTTACGCACAAGTAATCGATGACGTAGCAGGTACAACTTTGGTTGCTGCTAGCTCTTTAGATAAAGATTTGAACTTATCCTATGGTGGTAACGTAGCTGCTGCTAAAGCTGTTGGTGAAGCAGTTGCTAAAAAAGCTATCGCTAAAGGCATTGACACTGTAGTGTTTGACCGTGGTGGTTACATTTACCACGGCCGCGTAGCAGCCCTTGCAGAAGGTGCTCGTGAAGCAGGCTTAAAATTCTAAGAAGGAGGAACTATAGACATGGCGAGAATTGACTACACCAGTCTTGATCTTAAAGAAAGAGTAGTATTCATCAACCGCGTAGCCAAAGTAGTTAAAGGCGGTCGTCGTTTTTCCTTCAGCGCTCTTGTAGTTGTTGGTGATGGCAACGGTTATGTAGGCGTTGGCTTAGGTAAAGCAGCGGAAGTACCAGAAGCAATTCGCAAAGGTATTGATGATGCTAAGAAAAATATTGTAAACGTAGCAATTAAAAATGGTACAATCCCTCACAGCGTAACAGGCGTATTCGGTGCAGGCCGCGTATTCTTGAAACCAGCTGCTGAAGGTACTGGCGTTATCGCTGGTGGCCCTGTTCGTGCCGTATTGGAATTAGTAGGTGTTCGTAACATCTTGACTAAATCTTTGGGCTCTTCTAACCCTAACAATATGGTTCGTGCTACAATCGAAGGTTTGAAAGATTTGAAACGCGCTAGCGAAGTTGCTGAACTTCGTGGTAAAACCGTTGAAGAAATCTATAACGCGTAATAAGGAGACAAGAAATGGCACAAGTTAAAGTAACATTAACAAGAAGCTTAATCGGTCGTCCTGAAGATCAACGCGCGACAGTTAAAGCTTTGGGCTTGAAAAAAACTAATTCTCAAGTCGTAAAAGAAGTGACACCTCAAATCGAAGGTATGCTTCACAAAGTTAGACATTTAGTAAAAGTTGAAGAAGTTTAATACTGATAAGGAGGTGCACTGAATGAAACTTCATGAATTACAACCAGCAGCTGGTTCTAAAAAAACTCGTACTCGTGTAGGCCGTGGTTTAGGTTCTGGCTTGGGTAAAACATCTGGTCGTGGTCAAAAAGGTCAAAACTCCCGTTCTGGCGGTGGCGTTCGCTCCGGTTTTGAAGGCGGCCAAATGCCTCTTTATCGTCGTTTACCAAAACGCGGTTTCAACAACAGCGTTTTTGCTAAACAATATGCTGAAGTTAACGTAGCACAATTAAATCGTTTTGAAGATGGTGCAACAGTTGATCCAGTAGCTCTTATTGAAGCTGGCATTTTGAAAAATGTACGCGATGGTATTCGTATTTTAGGTAACGGTACATTGGAAACTAAAAACTTGACTGTTATCGCTAATGGCTTCACTAAAGCTGCTGAAGAAAAAATCACAGCAGCAGGCGGAAAAGTTGAGGTGATCTAGGGTGCTAGATAGCCTCTCGAACATCTTTAAGATTACTGAGTTACGTAACAAGATTTTGTACACATTGATGATGTTTGCTGTGTTTAGAGCCGGCATTCACATCCCAGTACCAGGTGTAGATGCATCTGTTATTGAATCCTTGTTTACATCCGGTAACCTATTTGGTCTATTAGACTTGTTTGCTGGTGGTGCGCTAAGTAAGTTCTCTATCTTTGCGATGAGTATTACCCCTTACATTAATGCTTCCATCATCATGCAACTGCTTCAGTCTGTAGTTCCTCAGTTTGAAGCATGGAGTAAAGATGGTGAAGACGGGCGTAAGAAAATAGCGAAGGTAACTCGTTATGGCACCGTAGTCCTTGGCTTTGTACAAGCCGCTGGTATGGCATTTGCTCTTAGAGCAAATAACGCTTTGGTAAATAATGATTTCCTTAGCGTATTTGTTGTGGCCATCATCCTCACAGCAGGCACATGTTTATTGATGTGGATTGGTGAGCAAATCACAGCATATGGTATAGGTAATGGTATTTCCTTGATCATCTTTGCTGGTATCGTAGCTCGATTGCCAGATGGTCTCGAAACTATTTATCAATATATCCAAAACGGAACCATTAACATGTTCCAAGCATTCTTATTTGCTGTAATTGCACTTGCGATGATCGCTGTCGTAGTGGCAGTTACACAAGGCCAACGTCGCATTCCTATCCAATACGCAAAACGCGTAGTAGGGCGTAAAATGTACGGTGGTCACTCTACATTCTTGCCGTTGAAAGTCAATCAGGCGGGTGTAATCCCAATTATCTTTGCGTCATCTGTGTTGATGTTCCCTGTAACAATTGCACAATTTATTGACAATGAATTTGTTCATAAAGTTGCTGATTTATTTACATGGGGGACGCCGTTACAAACGGCATTGTATGCGATATTGATCTTTATCTTTACGTATTTCTATACTGCAATCTCTATCAACATTACAGATATGGCAGATAATATGAAAAAATACGGTGGTTTTATCCCAGGTATTCGTGCGGGTAAACCAACTGCTGATTATGTGGATAACGTGATGACCAAGATCACTTTGGCTGGCGCTGTATTCTTAGCTGTCGTTGCTATTATACCGAATTTCCTCGGTAGTATAACCGGCGTCCAAGGCGTATACTTTGGTGGTACGGCTCTTCTCATCGTTGTAGGTGTAGCACTTGATACAATGCAACAAATTGAGTCGCTCATGGTAACACGCCACTATAAAGGCTTTGTGAAATAGGAGGGAAACAATATGTATATTCTATTAATGGGACCTCCTGGTGCTGGTAAAGGCACTCAGGCAGCTCGACTTATTGAAAAATACGGTATTCCCCAAATTTCAACAGGTGATATGTTCCGCGCTGCGATTAAGAACGAAACACCTCTTGGAGTTGAGGCTAAGAAATACATCGATGCCGGTCAATTGGTACCAGACAGTGTAACTGTTGGTATCGTACGTGATCGCTTGGTGAAAGATGACTGCAAATCTGGATTTATTCTTGATGGATTCCCAAGAACTACAGCGCAAGCTGTATCCTTGGATGCAATCCTTAAAGAATTAGGAATTTCTTTGGACGCTGTACTTAACTTAAACGTTCCTTCCGAGGAATTGGTTAAACGTATTAGCGAACGAGCTGTTCTAGAAAATCGTGCTGATGATAACCCTGAAACAGTACAGAAACGTCTAGCTGTGTACGAAGAATCTACTAAACCATTAATTGATTACTATCGCAATAGCGGATTGTATCAAGAAATCAATGGTTTACAAGATGTAGACGCAGTATTTGCTGACATCATTAAGGCGTTGGAGAAATAATCTATGATTATTTTAAAATCGCCCCATGAGATTGAATGTATCCGCAAGGCAAGTAAGCTTACAGCAGACACGTTGTCCTTGTTAGTAGAAAAGGCTAAACCTGGCATCACGACGCTTGAGTTAGATACAATTGCCGAAGAATATATTCGCAGCCACGGTGGTATACCAAGTTGTAAAGGGTACTATGGATTCCCCGCTACAATCTGTGCTTCTATTAACGAAGAAGTCGTTCATGGTATTCCGAGCGCTAAGCGTAAGCTTAAAAACGGCGATGTCCTCAGTATTGATCTCGTATCATCTATTGATGGATATCACGGCGATTCGGCTGTGACGATTCCTATTGGTCACGTCAAACCCGATGTGATGAAATTGTTAAAAGTTACAGAGGAAAGTCTGTTCAAGGGAATTGAACAAGTGAAAGTCGGTAACCGTATTGGTGCTATCGGTCACGCTGTTCAAACGTATTGTGAGAAACATGGTTACGGTGTCGTACGCGACTTCGTAGGGCATGGTTTAGGCCGCGAAATGCATGAAGATCCGCAAATACCAAACTATGGTAGTCCTGATCAAGGACCTCTTATGAAACCAGGTATGGTATTGTGTATTGAACCGATGATAACTCTAGGGACACATCGTGTTCGTGTATTAGGGGATGACTGGACAGCAGTTACAGTAGATGGTAAACCTGCTGCTCATTTCGAACATACAGTGGTTGTTACAGAAAACGGCCCTGAAATATTAACTATGCGGGAAGAACCGCGGTTAATTAAATAAACAGGTAACCGGAGGAAAAGATATGTCAAAAGAAGACGTTATTGAGGTGGAAGGTACGGTCGTTGAGGCATTACCGAATGCCATGTTCCAAGTTGAATTGGAAAATGGTCATATCGTATTGGCTCATGTGTCAGGTAAAATGCGTATGAATTTTATCCGTATTCTTCCTGGTGATAAAGTTACTATGGAACTGACACCGTATGACTTAAATCGTGGTCGCATCACCTATCGCTTTAAATAAGCATAGGGTCCACAAAGGAGGTACTAATGAAGGTTCAACCATCAGTTAAAAAGATATGCGAAAAATGTAAAATCATTAAACGCAAAGGCCGTGTAATGGTTATTTGCGAAAATCCAAAACATAAACAAAAACAAGGATAATCTGATAGGAGGTGGATGATTAGATGGCACGTATCGCCGGTGTAGATTTACCTCGTGATAAACGAGTGGAAATTGGTTTAACTTATATTTATGGTATTGGTCCAACTTTAGCATCTGAAATTATTGCTAAAACTGGCATCAATCCTGACACACGCGTTCGCGATCTTTCTGAAGATGAAGTAGCGAAAATCCGTGAATTGTTAGATGCTGATTACAAAGTAGAAGGTGACCTTCGTCGTGAAGAAGCTCTTAACATTAAACGCTTAATTGAAATCAACTCCTATCGAGGCAAACGTCATCGTATGGGTTTACCACTTCGTGGTCAACGTACTAAAACGAATGCACGTACTCGCAAAGGTCCTAGAAAAGCAATTGCTGGTAAAAAGAAATAAGATAAAGGAGGGATAAAGCGTGGCTAAAAAAGTTGTTAGAACTAAAAGAAAAGAAAAGAAACATATTGAATCCGGTGCGGCTCATATTCGTTCTACATTCAATAACACTATCGTAACTTTGACAGATACAAACGGTAATGCGTTGTCTTGGGCTTCCGCTGGTGGCTTGGGCTTCCGTGGTTCTCGTAAATCCACTCCATTTGCTGCTCAAATGGCTGCTGAACAAGCTGCTAAAGCTGCAATGGAACATGGTCTTCGCACTGTTGAAGTATTCGTAAAAGGTCCTGGATCCGGCCGTGAAGCTGCAATCCGTGCTTTACAAGCTGCAGGTCTTGAAGTTACTTCCATTAAAGACGTAACTCCAATTCCTCACAATGGTTGTCGCCCTCCAAAACGCCGTCGTGTATAATTTATAGTGACCGATATGATACGGTGCTATAATTAACTATGAACGTGTGTTATATAGGAGGATGTTCCTGATGAGCGAAGAAAAGAAACTTAAAATCGAGAAAGTGGACATCGCCGATGGCGGTCGTTATGGTAAGTTCGTATGTGAACCATTAGATCGTGGTTATGGGATCACTCTCGGTAATAGCTTACGCAGAATTTTGCTTTCATCCTTGGATGGGGCAGCTATCACCTCTATCAAAATTGATGGAGTTCTTCATGAATTCTCTACTATTCCTGGTATTCGCGAAGACGTTACGGATATCATCCTTAACTTAAAGCAATTGTGCATCAAAGTTGAAGAAGAAGCACAATTACCTTTGGAAGTTCATTTCGACTTCCAAAAGGATGGAATATTGACAGCTACTGATTTAGCTGAACAATTCCCGCCAGAGGTAGAAGTATTGAATCCTGAACTCGTGATTGCGACAATGGATGAGACAGCTCATCTCGTAATGGACGTAGTAATCGAACGAGGTAAAGGCTATGTTCCTTCAACGAAGAATAAAAAAGATACTGATGTTATTGGTTGTATTCCAATCGATTCCATCTTCTCTCCAATTCTTCGTGCTAAATACGAAGTGAGTGATGTTCGTGTAGGCAATGAAATGGACTTCGACAAGCTTACATTAGAAGTTTGGACTGATGGCTCCATTACTGCTGCTGATGCAGTGGCAAAATCTGCTGCCATTATGATTGGTTATTTAGGGAACTTCACTAAATTAGCGCATTCTGCAGATGTTGTAGATGTAAACACTGGTGAAGGCGGTATCGTTATAGATCCAGTAGGTTCCGATAATGAAGAACCAGCTGTAGATGACGGCCCAGCAAAGATTTCCATCGACGAGTTGGAACTCTCTGTTCGTGCGTATAACTGCTTGAAACGTGCTGGCATTAATACAATTGCAGATTTGCTAGACAAAACCATTGATGACTTAGGAAAAGTTCGCAACTTAGGTAAAAAATCTATCGATGAAATTGAGGAAAAACTCAATAATCACCCAGGTGGTTTTCAACTTAAACAAAAAGGCGAATAAGGAGGAAGACGAATGTACAGAAAATTAGGCCGCGACAGCTCCGCTCGTAAAGCGTTGTTCCGTAGCATGTTAACATCTTTCTTCCAATATGAGCGTATTGAAACGACTGAAGCTAAAGCGAAAGAACTTCGTTCTTTAGCTGATCAAATGGTAACTTTGGCTAAACGTGGTGATCTTCATGCACGTCGCCAAGTTCTTGCATACCTCATGGATGAAAGTGTAGTAAAAAAATTGTTTGATACAATTGCTCCAAAATATGCAGACCGCCAAGGTGGTTACACTCGTGTAATCAAAACTGGTCTCCGCAAAGGTGACGCTGCACCTTTGGCTATTATCGAGTTAGTTTAATCAAACTCATACGGTGTTGTAACTTACGTTGCAGCACCGTTTTTTTATTGTCAATTTTATGGTACAATCGACTAGTATAATATCGTAATATGTTAGCAGTTATCGTAAATAATGAATATGTATTGTCAACTTTTTGCATAAAATCTAAGACATTATTAAATTCCAGTTCTATCAATAGGATAAATTGAAATAAGGTAATCATGCACAGCATGAGTATGATAGATGATGCAAATGGTTCTACTTTCATAGAAACGAAATTGACTAGAAAGATATGAGGTTATCCATGAATGAACAAGACATTATGATTGAGGTCAATCATATGAGTCATATTTATACTGATGAAAACGGCAATGATGTACGTGCCTTAGACGATGTGAGTCTATCCATTAAGCACGGCGAATTTGTTTGTATCATCGGTACTAATGGCAGTGGTAAAAGTACGCTTGCCAAGCATTTTAATGTGCTATTACAACCTAGCGAAGGATATATCAACGTGTGTGGTTTTGATACGCGAGATGAAGCGCATATTTGGGAGATTCGCCAACATGTGGGGATGGTATTTCAAAATCCTGATAACCAAATTGTAGCGGCCGTCGTAGAAGAGGACGTTGCCTTTGGTCCAGAAAACTTAGGTATTCCTAGTGCAGAAATTAGACAACGTGTCGATGCAGCGTTAGCCGCTGTTAATATGACTGAATATAGAGAACATGGGCCCCATTTATTATCGGGTGGACAAAAACAACGTATTGCTATCGCAGGTGTATTAGCGATGAAGCCTGATTGCATTGTTCTTGATGAACCAACAGCGATGCTCGACCCCAAAGGTCGTCGTGAGGTTCTTGAAACAGTTCATAAGCTCAATAAAGAAGAAGGTATTACCATTGTATATATTACACACTTTATGGAGGAAGCTGTTACGGCAGACCGCGTTGTGGTTATGAAAAATGGTGTGAAATTACATGATGGTACGCCTCGTGAAATCTTTAGCCATGTAGATACCTTAAAAGGTCTGGGCCTCGATGTACCGGTGGCATCAGAAATTGCTTTTAAACTGAATGCTAAAGGGTATGAAGTTGGTAAGAGTATCATTAATAATGAAGAGTTAGCAAAGGGCCTTAAAGGCTCAAAGTTAGGCAAGCAATTATCCGCTATACACTCAACAGATGCTTCAAGAGGGGAGGAAACCCACTAATGGCGATCGTATTAGATAATATTACATATACTTACGGCATGGGTACTCCTTTTGAAAAGACTGCACTTCGTGGTGTATCTCTTACCATTGAAAATGGGGAGTTTTTAGGTGTTATCGGTCATACTGGTTCCGGTAAATCTACCTTTGTACAGCATCTAAATGGTCTATTACATCCTACAACTGGTACCGTTACGGTCAATGGTGTAGATATTAGCGCCTCCACAGAGGAAGCTAAAAAAATGCGCCATAAGGTTGGTATGGTATTCCAATACCCAGAGCATCAATTGTTTGAAGAAACCATTGCTCAGGATATCGCCTTTGGTCCTAAAAATTTAGGGCTTAGTGCTGATGACGTAGACGAGCGTGTGCGAGATGCGATGAAGTTCGTAGGACTCGATTACGATACATATGCAGAACGTTCTCCATTTCATTTATCTGGTGGTCAAATGCGCCGCGTTGCTATTGCTGGTGTAGTGGCTATGAACCCAGATTTCCTTGTGCTTGATGAACCATCTGCTGGTCTTGATCCATTTGGACGGGAAGAAATTTTTGAAGAAATCATTCGACTTCATAAAGAAAAGGGAATAACTGTAATTCTTGTATCTCACAATATGGAAGATATTTCTCGCATGGCTTCCCGTCTCGTAGTACTCGATAAAGGGCGTGTCGTTCTTGATGGTGAGCCGATGGACATCTTTAATAATCATCGTGATGAGTTACAAGCTGTTGGTGTAGATGTTCCACCAGTGTCTGTTACCATGGAATATTTGCGTGAACAAGGCCTTGATGTATCTAATCGCGTACTGTCTGTAGATGATGCGGTACAAGCAATTCTAGAGGGAGGTAGCCATGTTAAATAACATTACTATTGGTCAATACTTCCCAGGGAATTCCTTTTTGCATCGCATGGACCCGCGAGCAAAGATTATTGCTACTACCATCTTCGTAGTGGCTATCTTCTTGGCAAATTCTCCACTAGCCTATGGCATAGTAGGTGGTTTTACCATCTTTGCAATGCTATTATCGCGTTTGCCATTACGCCTGATGTGGTCTGCTATTAAACCGCTTTGGATTATCATCGTATTTACCATGGGTATTCATATTTTTACGACGCCTGGTAATCCAATTTTCCAATGGGGAATTATTAATATTACAGATCATGGGGTGGCAATGGGCCTTCAAATGGCGGCACGATTAATCTTCTTAATCTTGTTCTCTTCTTTGTTGACCTATACCACATCACCGATTCGCTTAACTGATGGCATCGAGCACTTGCTCAATCCATTCCGTCGCATTGGTGTTCCTGCTCATGAACTAGCCATGATGATGACTATTGCGTTGCGTTTCATCCCTACCTTATTGGATGAGACAGATCGTATTATGAAAGCACAATCTGCTCGTGGTGCAGACTTTGTGACAGGCTCTATTATTCAACGAGCGAAAAACATGGTGCCACTTTTAGTGCCATTATTTATCAGTGCGTTTCGACGGGCCGATGAATTAGCTATCGCTATGGAAGCGCGTTGCTATAGAGGTGGTGTCAACCGTACGCGTATGAAGGAATTACAAGTTACCTATGTCGATTATATTGGTGTTGGCGCTGTTGTTTTGGTAACTATTGTACTTATCGCATTGTGGTGGTTAGATCTATGAGAAACATACAGATCATAGTGGCTTATGATGGTACAGATTTAGCAGGCTATCAAAAGCAACCTAATGATAAAGGCTTAACGGTACAAGGATGTTTGGAATATGGTTTATCACGTATTTGTAATGAACCCATTCAAATTTATGGTGCATCTCGTACAGATGCAGGGGTGCATGCTAAATTTCAAGTGTGTACTTTTCAAACGTCAGGGATTATACCGGTAGAAAATATCCCTCGCGCCATGATAGCTCATATTCCAAAAGATATAGTCGTTCTAGAAGCAGTAGAAATTCCATTAGACTGGAAGCCACGATGGAATATATACGGTAAAGAGTATGTATATACGATTCATAATCAGCTCATTGCAGATCCTTTGACGAAGCGGTATCATTGGCATGTGAAAAAGCCCTTAGATATTGATCGGATGCAGGCTGCAGGTAATGAACTATTAGGTACGCATGACTTTACAACCTTAAAGGGAACGAATTCAACCCCTGCTGATCCTGTAAAAACAATTCTGGGAATCCATGTTGAGGCAAAGGGGGCTCACGTAACGATTTCTGTGGTCGGTGATGGGTTCTTATATCATATGGTGCGTAATATTGCGGGACTACTCGTAGATGTCGGACTTGGTCGCCGTAAGGTGGAGGACATTAAAGGGTACTTAGTAGCTAAGGACCGCCGTGTTATAGGAAAAACTGCACCCGCTCAAGGCTTATGTTTAGAAGAAATATTCTTCACTGAGGAGCGTCAACAAGAGGTGTTACGAAATAAATATTTTAGATGATTCGAGAATAAATATTCTATATAATTTTATATAGACTCTTTTTTTGCCGTCTGAATATAAAACGATAAGCATAAATACTAAAAGGATACTACTTAAAAAGTGGTATCCTTTTTCTCTTATAATTTTTAGTTATAATACCTTAATTTATACCTATTATTATGTGAAATGATACATTGTAAACCTAAAATATACATGATACAATGACGATATAAGACAGGTTCGTACTATACATACATTAAAATAGTAAGGTAGACTCTTGTCAGCAGTGTAATTTTTATCCTAAGGAGGGTGAATCTCTTGCAAAAACGTAAAGATTTTATCTGGAAAATGGGCGGCCAACAAGGTGAAGGTATCGAGAGTTGCGGTGAAATCATGGCCACAATCCTTGCTAAAGAAGGTTACTCTTTGTATAGCCAACGTTTATTTGCATCTCGCATCAAAGGTGGTCATACTACATTCGCATTGCGCGTAGCATTGGAACAAATTATGTCCATTGGTGAAGGGGTAGACTTCTTGCTTTCCCTTGATCAAGAAACCGTTGATATGCACGGTTCCGAAGTACGCGATGGTGGATATATCATCTGTGATAGCAAAGTTAATCCAGACTTTTCTAAATTTGAAGGTACAAAGATTAATTGTTTATCTTTGCCTATCTCTGAAACAGCAATGAAAC
Organism: uncultured Veillonella sp.; assembly: GCF_963551295.1. Lineage (NCBI taxonomy): Bacteria > Bacillati > Bacillota > Negativicutes > Veillonellales > Veillonellaceae > Veillonella > uncultured Veillonella sp. The sequence continues at coordinate 7,799 of NZ_CAUVFT010000009.1, read as the reverse complement.
AAGGCTCCTTGTTGATGCGTAATATCGTAGCACTTGGAATGTCCGTAGCGCTTCTTGGCTTTGATACTAAGATGTTTAAAGATGCTATTACTGAGAAATTTGCAAAGAAATCCCAAGAGATTATAGATAAAAACTTGGCTGCTTTCGATGATGGTCATAGCCTTGTAATGGAAAAGTTAGGCGATGTTGAGATCGATACATTGCCAGCGCCTGGTAAGAAAGATCAAATGTTCTTATTAGGTAACGAAGCATGTGCTCTTGGTGCTATTGCTGCGGGCTCCCGTTTCATGGCATCATATCCTATTACGCCAGCATCCGAAGTTATGGAATACATGATTAAAACTATGGATAAGTTGGGCTCAACTGTTGTTCAAACAGAAGACGAAATCGCAGCATGTATGACAGCTATGGGTGGTGTATACGCAGGTGTTCGTGGCTTTACATGTACTTCTGGTCCAGGCCTTTCCTTGATGGCAGAATCCTTGTCTATGGCTTCCATGGCTGAATTGCCAATGGTTGTTATTGACGTTCAACGTTCTGGCCCATCCACTGGTATGGCTACAAAAGTTGAACAATCCGATATTGATGCAGCTTGCTACAATGCACATGGTGACTACTCTGGTATCGTAATTTCTCCAACATCTATTGAAGAATGTTTCTATGAAATTCAAAAAGCTTTCAACTTGGCAGAAATGTACCAATGTCCAGTTATCTTTATGCCTGACTTACAACAAGGTTTGAATAAACAATCCGTTCCTTCTTTCGATTTGAACCGCGTACCTATTAATCGAGGTAAAATGATGAAAGAAGCTGAGCTTCCTGAATTGGTACAACCTAACTACTTTAAACGCTTTGAATTGACTGAAGATGGCATTTCCCCTCGTACAATTCCAGGTATGAAAAATGGTCTATTCCTTTCCACAGGTTTAGAGCATAATGAAGAAGGTAAACCAGCAGAAGCGCCTACAATGCACGTAGCGCAAACTGATAAACGTTTCCGTAAATTGGAAACTGTAGCTGACAATTATGAACCATTCTTGAACAATGCTAAATACGACGAAGCGGATGTACTCGTTGTAGGTATGGCTTCTAGTCGTGGTGCTATCGAAGAAGCTGTTGCTGAATTCGATCAAGAAGGTGTTAAAGTTAACCATTTACAATTGCGCTTAATTAAACCATTCCCAGCAAAGCAATTACAACCGTTCTTTGATGCGGCGAAAAAAGTAGTTATTGTAGAACACAATAAAACTGGTCAATTGGCTAACTTATTTAAAATCAACATGCATAAGAAACATAAGATTTCTAGCTGCTTGAAATACGATGGTAATCCATTCACAAAAAGTTATGTGAAAAATGCGATTAAGGAGGTCCTATAATATGACAACAGCTAAAGATTACAGAAATGATATTCGTCCTAACTGGTGTCCAGGCTGTGGCCATTATGGGGTTCAAGCGGCGATTACTGACGCTGTAGTAGCGAAAAATATTCCACCAGAAAAATTAGCCATAATTTCCGGTATTGGTTGTTCTAGCCGTATCGGTGGCTATTTCTACGCTTATGGTGCGCATACAACTCATGGCCGTGCGCTTCCTTATGCGCAAGGCGTTAAGCTTGCTAACCAAGACCTAGAAGTTATTGCATTTTCCGGTGACGGTGATGCCTTTGCTATCGGTATGGGTCACACCATTCATGCTTTTAAACGTAATGTAAACATGACATACGTAGTAATGGATAACCATGTATATGGTTTGACTAAAGGTCAAGCATCCCCTCGTTCTGACATCGGTTTTGTTACAAAAACAACTCCTCATGGTGCGTTTGAGTCTCCATTGTCCGTTTGTGAAACTGCGATTGCAGCAGGTGCTACATTTGTAGCACAAAGCTATATGGTGAATCGTAAAGAGCTCGTTGATTTGATTCAACAAGCTATGGATCATGAGGGCTTCTCCTTCATTAATGTATTTAGCCCATGTGTTACATATAATAAACGCAATAGTTATGATTGGTTCAAAGAACACTTAGTAGCATTGCCTGAAGGTTATGACCCAACAGATCGTGCAACAGCGCTTAAAACTTTGGGTGATACTGATGGTTTGGTTACAGGCCTTATCTATCAAAATACATCTAAACCTTCCTTTGAAAAAGCAATGGCTGCAGCAAATGGCGGACCACATCCTCGTCCATTGACTGAAGATGTTGTAAAACCTGACCAAGCATTATTTGATAGTCTTTGCAATCAATTTAAATAATATTAGTATCGTACCCATTAGGTAGGATGCTGATTAAAGAAACGTGTCACCTTCGGGTGGCACGTTTTTATATGTACTATTTTATGAAAAACTATTTAGTATATTGCTTTCTGCGATTTGTCCCATGTGGTTATATAACGTGATATAATAAGGACATTGTATGATATTCATTGCAATTGTATCGTATTCATTGCAGAGGTTTTTATGAAAGCATACGAAAAGGGCCTCAGTCTATCTATCTGGACTTTGAGTTGGCCTATATTTATTGAAGTGTTCCTACAGATGCTAGTAGGTAATATAGACCAATTGATGATGAGTCACTACTCGCCTCAAGCGGTAGCAGCGGTAGCTAATGCCAATCAAATTTTAAATATCTTTATTATGCTCATCATCGTCATGAGTACAGCTACGACGATTTTGATTGCTCAATATTTAGGAGCGAGAAACCAGTCCAAGCTATCAGAAGTATGTACGGTCAGCTTAATGATGAATTTTCTCTTTTCATCTATAGCGGCAGTATTCTTTACTACTTGCCATGAATGGATCTTTACATGGCTAGGTATACCACCAGAAACGATGAGTGATACGTCGATATATACTACTATCGTTGCTGCAGGGCTACCGATACAAGCGATGTATTATGCGTTAGTAGCCGTATTTAGAGGTCACTCATTAACACGCGTTACCATGTACATTGCCCTTGTGATGAATATCATTCATATTCTAACAAACTATGTATTAATCTTTGGACATGGACCAATACCAAGTCTTGGGGTATTAGGTGTTTCTATTTCTACGTGGCTATCTAAGGTAGTAGGCCTCGTGATTATTGGTTATACTTTTAAGAAATTATTGGACTTAAAAATTAGCTTTTCATTCTTAAAACCATTTCCGTGGCATACGGTTAAATCTTTATTGCATATTAGTGTTCCTTCTGGTGGAGAAACATTGAGCTATCAATTATCTCAAACGACGATTATGAAAATGGTCAATATTTTGGGACTCGCGGTAATCAATACAAAGGTGTATGTATCTGTTATCGCCATGCTTTGTTATGTATACACCATAGCGCTATCCAATGCTTCACAAGTTATTGTAGGCTTCCTAATGGGCGCTAAACGCCAAGAGGAGGTTACTAGTCGTGTATGGAGGTCCATGTATTTAGCGATTGCTATTAGCGTAGGTCTTGCTACATTCTTCTATGTGACTAGTGATTTTGTTGTATCTGTGTTTACTTCAGATCCGGAAATCTTAGAGTTAGCACATAATGTATTACTGGTTGAGATCTTCCTTGAGTTAGGACGTGCAGTAAATATCGTTATGGTTGGTTGTTTACAGGCTGCTGGTGATATTCGTACGCCTATGCTAGTGGGAATCTTTGGCATGTGGTTATGCGCCGTGCCATTATCGTATCTATTTGGTATTTACTGGGGCTGGGGCCTTGTTGGTATATGGATTGCCATGGCCGCTGATGAAATCTTGCGAGGTGTATTGTTTGTATATCGTTGGTATAGCGGCAAATGGAGAAACAAGCATCTTATCGAAGCTTAATTTCATTCTCCCTAATTTTGATTTACAATTAGCTAAATAATAATGTAATATAACTAGCATTATATTGGAGAATAGACATTGCTAGTTTTACTTGAAAGTAGGTTTATATGAGCAAGACAGTAGGCATTATTGGCTTAGGCCTATTAGGTGGATCCTTGGCAAAGGCCTTAAAGGCATATACCGATTATGAGGTAGTAGGTTATGCACGTCGCCAAGAGGTCTGTGATGCGGCTATTCAAGATGGAGTAGTAAAAGCTGCATGGACAGAAGTTGAACCATTGATTAAACATTCTGATATCGTTGTATTCTCCTTGCCGCCTGATACAAATGCACGACTTTTTACTGAAACGGCTCATCTATTTAGACCGGGACAAGTCGTAACCGATGTATCTAGTGCGAAGGAAAATTTTGTACGAGCCGTTTATGAATCGATTCCTAAGGGGACCGTTTTCGTATCTGTCCATCCTATGGCAGGATCCGAAAAGGGTGGGTATGAAGTATCTCATAAAAACCTATTCAAAGGTATGGGCTGGATCGTGTTAGAAGATAAGGCATCTGATGTATATAGTGAAGAAGTAGCTCAAGAATTAGCTGAAATGGGTCGTGCCTTAGGGTCTCGTATTGAATTTGTCGATATCTATGCCCATGATGCATATCTTGCGATGGTTAGTCATATGCCTCATTTGTTGGCGTCCATTGTGACACAAGTTTCTGGCGGTGGTGAATTGGGCGAATTACGCATGAAATTATCTGCTGGTGGGTTCCGTGATTGTACCCGTGTTGCAGGTGGGTTACCATCTATGTGGCGTGAAATTATCTATGGAAATCGTCGTAATGTCATCGAAGGTCTTACACAAGTTGAAGCAGAAATTCAACGTGTAAAAGAGATACTTTTACAAGAGGATGACGGTCAAGAATTAGAAATCTATCTTGAACGAAGTCGCGAGATTCGAGGAAAGTTACCGTATTTAACTGGTCAAATCAAGGATAATTAAATTTGCGTAGTTTTGTATCCTATAAGAGAGTAATGTAACTGAAAAAACATGACATATAGCTAGAATCGTGTATACTATATATCGATATGAGTATGTAAATATATTATGTTAAGGGAGCTTTTATGAGTTTGTTACAAGAAACTTGTGGCGCTATTACAGGTCGCAGCTTAAAGATTGAACAACATATATTTAATAGCTGGAATGCAGAATCGCCGGTGGAACTATATGGTCGTCTTGTAGATGTTGTGGCTCAATACGGGGCGGCTACGAATCAAGAGCAGGTAACCGTGCCAAAACCATGCATGATTATTGCTTCTGCGGATCATGGCGTAGCTGATATGGGTGTCAGTGCGTATCCTAAGGAAACAACTGTTGGGATGACACAAAATTATCTAATCCCTAAAGGGGCGGGTGCTAACTCCCTAGCTAATTATTGTGGGGCCCAAATGGAAGTTATCGACATGGGGATTGATGCGGATATGAGTTGGGTTCCAGGCCTTCGAAGTCATAAACTGGGGATGGGTACAAAAAACTTTGTAGAAGAGCCGGCTATGACGCGCGAACAAGCCGTGGAGGGCATCGAAACAGGGATTCGTCTAGTAAAAGAAAAAATCGATGAAGGTTTCAACGTATTTTTGGTAGGTGAAATGGGCATATCGAATACGACAGCTAGCGCCCTTATGACTGCTAAGTTTGCAGGACTTACAGCGGAAGAGGCAACGGGACGAGGGACGAATATTTCTGATGAACGGCTCAAACTAAAACAGCGGATCGTTCATGATGTGCTAGAAAAATATAAGGATATTAGTAAGGATGATGCTCTTGGTATTTTATCGTCTGTAGGCGGTTTTGAATTTGCTTGTATTGTTGGTGTTATCTTAGGCGCTGCAGCAAATCATGGGTTAGTTATTATCGATGGATTTAATACATCGGCTTGTGCATTGGTGGCTAAAACGTTGGCTCCAAAAGCGATGGATTATGTGATGGCATCTCATTTGTCTGCTGAAAAGGCGGCGAAGTCCTCCTTAGAAAACCTAGGCTTAGAAGCGTATGTAGACTTGGGACTTTGTTTGGGGGAGGCCTCTGGCAGTTCGATACAAATGGGGATGCTAGATCTTGCGGTGCATATGTATATGGCTATTACAGGAGGTAATAAATGAGAACTTTCAAAATTGAGCCGTTAGATACACAAGCAATGGAAACATGTCGATTCCGTATTGATAATCTGACAAAGCCTATCTATAGCTTGGCTACGTTAGAAACTATAGCGGAGCGTTTTGCAGGAATTTTAAGAGACCCTAAACCAAATCATTTGCGTCAAGGTGTGCTCGTTGTGGCAGCTGATCACTTGGTAGATGGACCGCAAAATGATCAACATGGTAGTGAAAGTTATGCTGCCATAAAACGCTTTAATGAGGGAAGAACAGCTACACAAGGGGCTGCAGCTAAATTAAATGCTACGGTACATGTGGTGAATATAGGTCTAGAACAAGACACTTCTGATTTAGCAAATATTGAGCAACAGGTGATTCGGAAGGGGTCCCATTTCTTTGGTGTAGAACCTGTTATTTCTCGAGATGAATTAGACCGTGCTCTTGAGCTAGGTTTTACCTATGCAGATAAATTACATGCAGATGGACTACAAGTGGTGGCGATTGGTAACATAGGGGAGAGAGCCTTTTTAGATTCTCTCGTAACGACAGCTACTATTACAGGCTGTGCCTACAATGATATTCTCGTACACAATGAATGGGGGCCTACAGTGGATGAACGTGCTGCTCATATTCATTCCTTTGTAGATCCATTCAAGATTGCTGTTGATGATTGGTCTGCTATTAGTGAAAGTGAGCGCCGTGATGCGGTATTGCACTTGCTTCACATAGCGGGTGGTTTAGATATTGCATTTTTAACGGCCTTTATCTTAGGAGCTGCTAGCCATCGCATGGCTGTAGTCTTTGATAATATAGTAACTGGTGCAGCTGTTTTAGCGGCGGTTACCATTGAACCGCTAGTTAAGGACTATGTGTTCCCGTCGGCTGCCTATGATGAGCCTATACATGATGAACCTATACATAAGGAACAATGTCGCTTCTTAGGGGTAAAGCCTTATTTAGACTATAAACTGCTAATCGATGAAGCCTTAGGTTCTACCATGGGCCTATCTGTTATCAATGCATCTATGTATATGCTAAATGACATGAAAACCTTCGTTGAAGCGGAGGTGAGTGCAGCCGAAGATGGGGCTGGTAAAGGTAGACAAAAGAATAAAGAATAACCCGTTTTAAAGGGGATTGTACCATCTCCATTTTTCTTATGTGGGCGATGGTCTTTAAACCAATATTTACTAGCATTTTATGGAAAAACCATTGACACTATATGTGTAAATTGATATTATTATATGGCAGTCAGGACGGACTTAATTCATCCTTGACGACAGATTGATAATTATGTTATAGTAATTATCGGTTCTGTATGCGGGAATAGCTCAGCGGTAGAGCACCGCCTTGCCAAGGCGGGGGTCGCGAGTTCGAATCTCGTTTCCCGCTCCATACATTCCTCGATAGCTCAGTCGGTAGAGCAATCGGCTGTTAACCGATCGGTCGTAGGTTCGAGTCCTACTCGAGGAGCCATTTGACTCACTAGCTCAGTTGGCAGAGCACCTGACTTTTAATCAGGGTGTCCCGCGTTCGAGTCGCGGGTGAGTCACCATTTCTGGCCCGTTGGTCAAGCGGTTAAGACACCGCCCTTTCACGGCGGTATCCCGGGTTCGATTCCCGGACGGGTCACCACATGGACGATTAGCTCAGCTGGGAGAGCGCCTGCCTTACAAGCAGGATGTCGGCAGTTCGATCCTGTCATCGTCCACCATTTGCGGGAATAGCTCAGCGGTAGAGCACCGCCTTGCCAAGGCGGGGGTCGCGAGTTCGAATCTCGTTTCCCGCTCCATACATTCCTCGATAGCTCAGTCGGTAGAGCAATCGGCTGTTAACCGATCGGTCGTAG
>NZ_CAUVFT010000008.1:0-76773 GCF_963551295.1 uncultured Veillonella sp. | reverse complement strand
CATTTTGAGTAATGGAAATGTTATCACCATCGATGAATTTAACAGTGTTACCACCTTCAACCTTTTCAGCCGTTTCATTATTAGCGACTACATTCCAAGCTGCTAAATCCTTAACTTGTTGCTTACCGTCAGGAGTCAAATTACTCAAGTCTCGATCAGCTGCATTGTCAACTTTACCTTTAGTTGCATCATCGAGTTTAACAGTCACATCGTCGCCATTAGCCACCGTAGTAAGGCCATTTTCACCTTTTACGTTAAATTTCACATCACCAGTGCTCAAGGATTTTTCATCGGTAGAACCAGAGTTACCACCTAAAGAAATCTTACGAGCGATAGCGGTAGTATTTTGAGCAATATTAGCTTTATTTGTTGCAATATCACCTACATTTTTATCAATTGCAGCTTTATTGTCCGCAATCTTTTGCTTGTTATCGGCAATATTATCTTTATTCGTAGCAATATCTGTTTTGTTTGTCGCAATATCGCCTGAATTTTTATCAATTGCAGTTTTATTGTCAGCAATTTTTTGTTTGTTGGTCACAATATTGTCTTTATTAATTGCAATATCAGCCTTGTTTGTTGCAATATCACCTGCATTTTTAGCGATTGCAGTTTTATTTGTATCAATAGCCGTTTTGTTAGCTTCAGCTTTATCGTCAACTTTTTTCAATTGAGATACATTAACAGCATCTTTATCAGCGATACCATCTGCTACATTCGTAACTTTCAAATTCCCAGCATTAATACCTTTGTCACCATCAATTTTTACAGTTTCATTACCGCCAGCATTATTGAAAGATACACTGTTTAATTTAGAAAGATCTTTTTTCAAGGTTACAGAGATTTTCTTATCATTTCTAGCAACCGTAACATTATCGTCACCAGAAAAATCTACTGTATTTCCTTTTTCAACGGCTACTGGTGTAGCTTCGCCATTAGCAGAAAGATTCCACCCGTATTTATTTTGATCAATCGCTTGATTAATTGCATTAGCTACGTTAGCAGAGTCCGCCATACCAGCAGTTGCTGTAGCGCTACCATTTGCTACTGTAATATCTTGCTTTTTACCAGAAACTGTAATTTTTTTACCATTAGCTGTAGTTGTAATGTATGTATTATCACCATTTACAGCTAATTTACTATTAGCAAGGTTCACATCGCCTGTACCACTATCACCTGTGAAAGCTAAATTAACACTCTTTAGTTGTGCCACGTTTACTGCATCTGTATCAGCAGTACCAGCAGCAACATAGTTAATTTGACGTGTTTGGTTTGTTGTACCAACAGCAACACCACCTAATTTAGATGTTAACGTAGCACCACTTAACCCAGCATATACATCTGTACGACTAGCATTAATATTATAGCCCGCTACACCTGAAGCAATATCAGCTGTAGATTTTGAGCCAATAGCTACACCATCTACTACTTTACCTCTAGCACCATCACCAACAGCTACAGAATGACTTGCAGACGCGTCTGTTGCGGCATTTGGACCAATAGCAATAGAATTAGTTGCCGTAGCACCAGTATTATCTTTATTAGCAACATCAGAAGATTTTATAGATATATATTTATAAGCGATTTGATCTACAATAGCACTAAGTTGGGAGCCATTAATTGCATCTGTGGAAGTAGCACTTACTTCACCAGGAGCCACGTGTTTCAACTGACGTTCATACCCTTTAGAACCAAAAGATACGACGTCACCTGGCAATGTTTTATCACCACCAGCCCAGGAAGCAACAACGTTATTTGGCAATGTATAGCTAGATTGTTTTGTACCACCTACATCAGTATTAGAACCACCACCGATGGCAATAGCATTATCACGATTTGCCCTAGCCCCTGTGCCAATAGCAATAGCATTTGTTACATCATCATTGGCTTGACCAGAAGCACCAGTAGAGGTTCCTGCTAAACGATCCTTCGCATTTGCACCAGTACCAATTGCAATGCCCACATTACCAGACTGACCTTTCATACCTAATGTGATACCAGATTCGCCAGCCGTTGCCGCTGTATATAGCGGATTTCTCATATCAAAGCCTGTTAAGCTTTGAACAGCACTACGCAAATCTCCAGTCTTATTCTCACCATTATTCGTAGTATAAACAACTTTTATACCATCAGCTTTAACTACATCATCGCCACCAATAACAATAGAAGAGTTACCTTGAGCTATTGTATTTCCCCCAATGGCAATTGCTTGTTCCCCAATTACTCTTGCACCTTCATTAGCAGTATTACCCCCACCAATAGCGATTCCTTGTGGACTGTTAACACTGGTACTAGAATTAGAACCTATTGCAATAGAATATCCACCAGCAGCTGCTGCATTTTGACCGAAGCCTACAGCTTTGTCACCAGTAACAGAAGCACCATCCCCTAAGCCTACTGCTGTTGCATGCAGTTTTGTAGGCAAAGTATTTGCCGCCATAGAGATGCTAGCATTAGTCATTGCTAATGCAGCCAAGATTGCTGCTACAACAATTTTCTTTTTACCACTATTATTCTTAGCGAACTCAGATACTACTACGTAACAGTTTTTTGATTTACTCCAAACCACTTTAAAAATCTTATTCATACTTTCTCCTATAAACTATATTAATATTAATGCTCCCTCGATGTTTTATCATATGGTAAGTCATACAAGAATTTTAAAATTTTCAATATTATAAGTATACCAAAACCTTTAATATACTATCAAGCTTTTTCATTTATTTTTCACAATTATAGGCATTACAAAAACAGCGTAGCAATGGGCTTTATAGTGATTCATGTCACAAATCTATATAAAATATGGGCTTATTTTATACCATACCGAAGAGATAAAATGAATATAAACTCATAATCAATTATTTAAATTTCGTTTATGAGATTATATGTACTAAAAAAACTTGTGTTTAACTAGATATTATGGACTTAGTTACATGTCATCACTATAGACATAATTAATTCATTAAATTTTTATAAAACTTTATGTGTCCTCCCTTAATCAGTGATTGAGTTACTACACCTTTCAAAAAAAATATGCTCAGATTATTATCGATTAAGTTAAGCCTCTTATAGATCACTATTATCTTGTTATACAGCATTTAACGTATCATGTATTGCTTTTAGATTATTATGCTTCAATTTTTATCAACATTTAATTGAGTTCATCTTATATTACATAATAAAAAGCTATCTCATAGAAATGACAATCTACGAGATAGCTTTATTACTAAATTGTATAATTAAATTAGGGAACAAACTAGCGTAATTTAAAAACATATAAACTTTGTTCGTGTGCTAATTGTATTCGCTTATATAAGCGTTTCATATAGGTACGATATATTTCTTGTGATTCTTCTACAGAAATAATATCAAAATGAATTCCATCCCCTACTGGCAACTGGCTTAACCTAGGTAAATCGGCGGTAATGATAGTACCAATCTTTGTATAGCCGCCCGTTGTTTGTCGGTCCGCCATGAGGATTATTGGATTTCCATCTGACGGAACTTGAATAGAGCCAAATACAGCACCATCAGAAATAATGTCTGCACTATCGATATGCTCTATAACAGGGCCATCTAAGCGGAAGCCCATGCGATCACATTGTACGGTCAATGTATATATTTTACTGCCAAAGGTCTTAATCCCTTTCTCGGTAAAATACTTTGCTTGCTCTCCTAGTACTACACGCAAAGGTTCGTGACACTCACGACCACCTCGGTTATATAAAGCGGTATTGAATAATTTATGAGTTCCATAGAAGTCACACACATGCACTTTGTCTCTAGTAAATGTATTAATGCAAAATTGATCACCTGCTTGTAACGGTCTCCCCTCAATACCACCTATCTTAGCCTTTGTATGAGTCGATACGCTACCGTTAATAGCGGGAACATCAATACCACCTGAGAAGGCAATATACATGCGCACGCCACATTGGCTAAAGCCGCCAGAAATGATATCGCCTTCGTGACATATAAAAGGTATATATCGAGGCACTACTACATTATTAATCGTAGGGTGCATATCAGCGCCCGTGAAAGCAACGATACATGTACCTTGGACGGTTAACGTAGGTGGCAATACGGTGCACTCTAATGCACCGAAAGGAGTCGTATTACCTACAAGTGCTTGTCCTAAGAGATAGCTTTCACTATCCATAGGACCAGCCACAGGCATACCATATTGTTGAAAGCCAACGCGGCCAGAATCTTGAATCGTAGTGTACATCCCTGGCGCATCTACGCGGATTAAAGCAGCCTTAAACTCATTTATACCCACGCAACTCACCTACCTCTACTTCATACATAGACGGAATATAATTACTTCCTAATAGTTTAATTCGATGGAACTCATTCTCATTGATAGACACATAACGAACGTAGTCTCCGGCTTGCAATAGTGCAGCTTGTTTCTTAGACATGTCATACATAGTCACAGGTGTGCGTCCAATAATCTGCCAGCCTCCAGGAGATTCTGATGGATATGTACCAGTCTGTTCTCCTGCAATACCTACAGAGCCGGCAGGAATCAAAGTTCTTGGTGAAGACAACCGCGGCGTTGCAATGCGTGGATCCATGCCACCTAAATAGGTAAATCCAGGAATAAAGCCTAGCATATAAACTAAATAATCTGTACCACTATGAATGGATACAACCTCAGCTTCACTTATATGATTGTAAGAGGCTACAAAGCCTAAATCTGGACCAAACTCACCACCATATACGGTAGGTATTTCAACAATCATAACACGTTCAATTACGCTGTCTGTTACAGATTCTTGTAATATAGGATCAAGAATTCTACAAATGTCTGAATACGTATATACCATTGCATCATATTGAACAAGCAATGCACAGTATGTAGGAACTAGTTCAATAATTCCATCTAGCTGTAAGACTTTAATCTGCTCTATAACTTGTCGGATTTGTCGATTAATCTTTGGATCGATTACTTGACCAAAATCAATAGAGATAGCGCAATCCCCTACAGGTGAAATTGTAGGTTTCATATGTACCTCCTGCTATAACTAGAAAGGACCATCACATTCAAGCCGAACGTAATGGTGCTTTCACAGATAATTAATTAACCTAGTAACTTAGCAATGCCTTTTAAAGATGTAACACCAATATAAGATGTTACAAGTACTACAATCCAACCGGTATAATATAAAAGTTTATTGTGTTTGTATGCCCCTACGATTTCAGATTTATGAGTAGCAACGAGCATAACTGCCAACGTAACAGGCAGGATCAAACCATTTACAGAGCCCGCTAAAATCAATAGAGATACTGGTTTGCCAATAAAGATTAAGATACATGTAGAAATAAAGATAAATGCCATAATAGTCAATTTTTCATTTCGTTCTACAACCTTAAACAATGTTTTTAAGAAGGATACTGATGTGTAGGCAGCCCCTACTACAGAGGTCAATGCGGCACAGAAGAACACTATACCGAATAATTTATGACCGATTTCACCAGCGCCGAGAAGAAACGCAGAGCCTGCTGGGTCTTTAGAATCTAGCACAAAGCCCATGGATACTACACCTAAAACGGCTAAGAACAATAACACTCGAACTAATGCATCTACAGACATCCCCATAATTGCTGCACGACGTACATCTTTTAAATGCTCTTGACCTGTAATACCTGCATCAATGAGGCGGTGACCACCAGAAAATGTAATGTAACCACCTACAGTGCCCCCAATAAGTGTAATCGTTGCTAACCAAGGTACATGCTCTGGAATCACAGAATGAGACAAGGCTTCTCCTACTGGTGGATTCGTAGAGAATGCTACGTAGGCGATAAGAACAAGCATAACAGTACCGAGTACTTTAGCCGTATTATCTAAAACACCACCCATCTTCTTAGATGTAAATAGTAAGATACCTAAGATACCGCTAATAGCGGCCGCTGTTGTTGTGTCGATACCAAATATAATATTGAGGCCCATAGAAGCACCACCAATATTACCGATATTAAAGGCCAATCCACCAAGGGAAATTAAAAATGCCACTATATAACCAAGGCCTGGCAATACCTTATTCGCAATATCTTGACCACGCATTTTGGATACACCAATAATCGTCCACACATTAAGCTGTGCAATAATAGAGAAAATAACGGATACAACGATAGCAAATGCAAAGTCTGCTTTTAGCTCATTTGTAAATGCTGCCGTTTGTAACATAAAGCCAGGTCCGATGGAAGACGTGGCCATTAAGAAAGCTGCCCCTAATAGGACAGAGAAACTCGCTTTACCTGTAATTGGTTTCATAGGAACCTCCACATATAATAATTAATCTATGCCATACTTATTGCTTAAAGCTCATACTTACATGTAATACTTACTTTTAATACTTATATTTGCATTTTCTGTTGGTATTAATTAAGCATTTATTTTAATGTATTTAATAGTTTTATCGGTGCTGAAAATTCGCCACCGTTACACCAGCTTTTGTGAGCCCCTCCCGAATATACCTTGTGAAAGCTATCGCTTCAGGGTTATCACCATGAACACATACGGAGTCGGCCACAATATCAATGGTCTTCCCCGTATTAGTAACAACCTTCCCCTTTGTAACCATCATGAGAACTCGGTCTAAAGCCTCTTGCGGGTCTTTGATGAAAGCACCTTCTTCTGTACGAGGGACCAATGTTCCCTTCTCTGTATAGCCACGATCGGCAAACACTTCCTGTATAACAGGAATACCTCGTCGCTGTGCCTCTTGAGCAATATAGCTACCACTCAATACCATGGCCGAGATATTAGGATTTACCGCTTGTAAACCATCTAAAATTGCATCGGCTAGTACAGGCGTAACACAGGCTGTATTGTAAAAAGCACCATGTAGTTTCATATGCTGTAAAGTAATGTCATAACTATCACAAAAAGCTTGAAGTGCACCTAGTTGGTACATCATATAGGCTTTTGCCTCAGCAGGATTTACTGCCATCGCACGACGACCAAATCCCATCAAATCTGGATAACCAGGATGCGCCCCTACGGCAACGCCTTTTTCTTTACATATGCGGACAGTCGCCTCCATAATAAGAGGATCTCCAGCGTGCCAACCACAAGCAATATTAGCACTTGTTACGTGATTTAATACTTCACTATCCATGCCTAATGTATAGTTACCAAAACTTTCGCCTAAATCACTATTTAAATCTACATAATGAGACATATACAATTACCTCTCCATCTTCATTTATTTTATAAATTCTATAGAATATCGAATTTAATGATACGATTATACTAAATAAATCGATGTGTTAGCAATGATTTTTATCATGTATACAAAATTCTTTTATAACCAAAAAACCACAAGATTTTAATCTTGTGGTTTGTATGTAAACTCAATTTTTTATCTGACTCTACTATATCCGTTCATAAGCTCATAAACCGTATTTTGTATATTGTCTGACTCTGTTATTTCAGAAACGGCACAAATAAAATCGGGATGCGCTTGCCAAACGATATCAGCAGCCGTTAATTTAGTGGTTGTATATTTTTCTTTACTAATAACCTCACCATTAAGCTCAACTACAAAGTGTTTACCAGAATAGCCTAATTCATCAAGAACCAAATGAAGTTGCTCACCTACAACATGCTTTGGTTCTCCATTAACAATCAAATCCATAATGACCTCCCATATGAAAAAGCTTATAAAATATCAATATATTCTTCTTGTAAAGCTTTATTCATACTGCGTACAGCACAAAACTTGCCACACATCGAACAGGTTTCACTATGGTCTTCCTCCGGTGCTCTACTTTCACGAATAGAACGAGCCCGTTCAGGATCAAGGGCACAAGCATATTGTGCCTCCCAGTCGAGGACTTGACGTGCCTTAGCCATGGTGTCATCTATATCTCTTGCATTAGAAATACCACGAGCAATATCTGCAGCATGCGCCGCTATTTTAAAAGCCATAATTCCATCTTTTACATCATCTGCATTTGGTAAGGCTAAATGTTCCGCTGGTGTAACATAGCACAAGAAGGACGCCCCATGCATACCCGCTACAGCCCCACCAATGGCAGCCGTAATATGGTCGTAGCCAGGAGCAATATCTGTTACGAGCGGCCCCAACACATAGAAGGGCGCTCCATCACACAAGGACTCTTGTATTTCTATATTCATTTGTATTTGATGTAAAGGTACATGCCCAGGTCCTTCAATCATAGCTTGTACACCATATTGTTTCGCTCGTTTTGCCAATTCACCAAGCCTTACAAGCTCTTCAATTTGGCACACATCAGTTGCATCCGCCAAGCAACCTGGACGACAAGCATCACCTAAAGACAAAGTAACATCATATTCTTTGCAAATCTTTAAAATTTCATCAAAGTATTCATAGAATGGATTTTCATGGCCTGTCATGCTCATCCATGCAAACACCAAGCTTCCTCCGCGGCTAACAATATTAAGCATCCGTTTATGATTCTTAATTTGATCTATTGTTTTTCTTGTAATACCGCTGTGAATAGTAATAAAATCTACACCATCTTGTGCGTGTAATCGGATAGTATCCAAGAAGTCTTGAGCGGTTAATTCGCCCAAATCTTTTTGATGATGGATGACACTGTCATAGATAGGTACCGTACCAATCATTACTGGCGATGTCTCGATTAATTTACGTCTAAAAATACGAGTGTCACCATGAGTGGAAAGGTCCATAATCGACTCTGCTCCAAGTCGAATAGCTCGATTAACCTTTTCAATCTCACTATCATAATCAGTAACGTCTTTCGATGTACCTAAATTAACATTGACCTTTGTTCTTAAACGCTTACCAATTCCCTCAGGCGAAATGCTAGTATGCTGCTTATTACAAGGGATAACAACCTTTCCTGCTGCCACTAGGGAACGTAACACCTCTTCATCCATACGTTCTTTTTCCGCGACTACTTTCATTTCCTTCGTAACCACGCCAGCTACAGCCGATTCCAATTGTGTCATAAACATTTTTACATCCTCCTATATAAAAGACATATATAGTTAGGTATGCAAAAACGGGTATCGAACAAAATGATCGATACCCGTATTAAGTATTAGCGTGCTTCCTACGCGGGCATAATCCCGATCAGGTATAAAGGTCAGGTGCTCGCAGCCCTTTCTCAGCCTATATAATAGGCTCCCTTGCATACTCACTATATAATTATGCTTTTAATATTACTACTTTATTCAGATTTGTCAAATGATTATTCTGACACGTATACATCTGTTATTTATTTCTCAGCCTTATCTTGGTCTTTACTATCATCGGAATCTGCTTTTTCAGAGATTACAATATGCCCATCCTTAACATCTGCAAGCAAGTGTTTTACATCGATATTATCCAAGTAGAAATCTGTTACATTATCTCGGATTTCAGATTCCACAACACGGCGTAATGGACGAGCGCCCATAGTTTTGTCATACCCTTGTTCCATCAACAATTCTTTAGCTGCATCTGTTACATCAAGAGTGATGTCTTTTTTAGCTAAAGTTTTATTCACTTGATCAAGCATCAAATCTACAATTTTTTTCAAATCTTCTTTGCTCAATTGATTGAACTCGATAACTGCGTTGAAACGGTTCAAGAACTCTGGACGGAAGAATGGAGCGATGCGTTCCATTACATCTACTTTATTTTCATCATCATTGTCACTACCATAACCGAAACCTGCATTGGATGTAGCGATGATAACGGTATTTTTAAAGTTTACTGTGTTACCTTGACCATCTGTTAAGCGACCATCATCCAATACTTGAAGAAGTAATGTAATAACTTGAGGATCTGCTTTTTCGATTTCGTCGAATAATACGATGGAATAAGGATTACGACGTACGCGTTCAGTCAATGTGTTAGAGTTATCTTCGTAACCAACATAACCAGCTGTAGCACCAATTAATTTAGATACGGCTGTGCGATCACTGTATTCGGACATATCCAAACGAATGATTGCATCTTTGTTACCGAACATATCTAGAGCTAATTGTTTAGCTAATTCTGTCTTACCAACACCTGTAGGTCCTACGAATAAGAAGCTCCCAATTGGGCGGTTGCCTTCATCAAAGCCTGCGCGATTACGACGAATTGCTTTAGATACAGCTTCTACTGCTTTATCTTGGCCGATTACATGAGCTTCCAAACGAGATTTCATGTCTTTCAAGCGCTCGATATCGGACGCCCCCATTTGAGATACAGGAATACCAGTCATTCTTTCAACGGCTTCTGCTACATCGTTTACTTGCGCTACCACCTTTTGATTTTCTGTATGGTTATCGAGCTCTGCTTGTAACTTTTGAATACGCATTTTTTCATTAATCGCAGATTCATAGTCTTCTTTTTGAGCATATTCCTCTTGTTTTGCTTTAGCATCAGCAATATCTGCTTCCAATGTTTTAATATCTGTTACAGGATGTTGAGATGCCAAATGAGCTGCTGTTACATCAATTAAATCAATAGCTTTATCTGGCAAGCTACGTTGTGGAATATACTGTACGGAATAATCTACAGCGGCTTTCAACACCGCATCTGGCAATTCAATGTTATGATGCGCTTCGTACAATGGACGAATGCCTTGTAAGATTTTGAAAGTATCTTCTGCAGATGGTGCATTGACCTTAACTTCATTGAAACGGCGAGCAAGAGCTGCGTTTTTCATGATTGTGTTACGGTATTCATCTTGTGTTGTAGCACCGATAACTGTCATTTCACCACGGGACAAAGCAGGCTTCAAGATATCTGCCAAGCCTTTAGATCCTTGACCATCACCTGTGGACCCAGCGCCCAAAATTTGGTGAATTTCATCGAAGAACAAGATAATATTGCCTGCGGCTTTTACCTCTTTAATAAGGTTTTGAATGTTTTCTTCGAAGGAACCACGATATTGAGTACCAGCTTCCAATCCGGAAATATCGATGGAAATGATTTCTTTATTTTTAATAGCTGCTGGAACGTCACCATTTACAATAGCTTGTGCCAAACCTTCTACTACTGCAGTTTTACCAACACCAGCATCACCTACAAGTACAGGATTATTTTTAGTACGACGTGCTAAGATTTCTGCTGTTTCTTGGATTTCTTTATTTCGACCAATTACAGGATCAAGTTTACCATCACGAGCTTGTTGAGTTAAGTTTGTCCCCAAACGAGCAAGGATGCCATCTTGTTTTATTTTACCTTGTTGCGCAGCTTGAGCAGCTTGCATTTCCTCATTAGATGGTAATCGACCAGTTTGACGATAAAACGCAAATTCTTCTGGAGTTACTTCGCGACCATTAATCTTATAACTACGTCGTTCTGTGGAATACCCCCCCATATTACCCATCAATTGATTAAACAAATCATTCATGCTAGAAAATTCATTACCAAAGTTGTTAAAGTTGTTGTTCATATATTTTACCCCCTCATACATCATAGAGTTTAACTATTTGACTAATATTATTCTTACTGGGTTTATTTACCCTATGGCATTATAATAACTCTTAAAAGTCAATAAGTCAATAAGTCAAAAGATAAATTTTTAAAATATTTCTAACTTTATATTCTAACAACAAAAAAGTTTGTAATACAATGTAATCTTTTTACATTATATTACAAACTTAATCAATCCTACTAAATTTAATAATTATCTAATCGTTTCTTCTTAGAACGTTTCCGTTTTTTATGTTTAACTCGTATTTCGTCCCTAAGAATAGCATAACGTAATAAATTTCTTATAAAATTTTGCACATCTGTATTACCCCATTCTAACAATCTAGAATTATCTATTGTTCCAAGATTTACTTTATCATTTTGAATTAAGTCTGGTGCTTTCTCTTGTATATAATCAATAACAACTTTATGGCTCATAGATCCACCTCTACCAAAGGATAATGCTCCATTATGTGTAACTGTTATCATATTTGTAGCGGAATCATATTCACAAAATTTATCCATGTTTAATTGTAAAGAATGATGTCCTTTTTTCTTATTTGTTATGGATATATTCAATTGTGTATTATAATCCCCAATCATACTAAGCCCACAAATTATATCTTTTCCTTTATTATCTTTTGCGATGAACAAACGAGTCAACTCTTGATAGTTATAACCAGCACTATTACCAAATCGAGTCCGTTTTATACCAAAATCCTCTGATACGCCTATTCTCATCAAATCTTCAATACTAATAAAAGACTTAAGTAGAATTAAATTCAAAAAATTAAGTACAAATGATTTTATATCATTTGGAGTAAAATCACCTATATAATGCTCTTTTACAAATGCACGTTGAATATTTTTGGATTTGATATCAAGATAGCTATATGGTTTTACTTGCAATAATTTAGTATACTCTACTTTATTGTTTAAAAGCTCTATATATGAAGGGATGCCATCAAGCTCTATTGCTAATCCATCATTATATTTATACATCATAATCTGGCGTCCATTAATTAACATACAGTAATTAGCACCTAGAATTTTCTGATACCTTTCTGACTGCTCACGTACTATATAACAGGACACATCCACTTCAGGCGCCTTACATTCAATCACTAAAAGCGCGTCTTTTTTCTTGTCATCCCGATAAACAACGATATCCGCTCTACCTCGTGCTCCTCGTTTAACATGAGCCATAGACTCTTCAACGCTAATCCTCTCAAGTGGCACTCCTAGGTCGCTCTGTAAAAAATGAATTGTTTTTTGCCGTACCACCTCTTCTGGTGTGCATTGGACAAATATATTTCGTATAGGATCAGCAAAGGATGTTCCTCCCGGTTTATATTTCTGTAATCTGATACTTTTAAATATCTTTTCTATATTCTCCACAATATAAATCCCCTTATAACAGCTGTTCGAAATTCATCATTTTTTCATTTTCAATATTATATCACACATAAATATTAGTTGTCTTATAAAGGGACACTACAGCTAAAACAAAAAAGGTTCCGTATTTCAGTTGAGGCTTATCGGCCATCAACTTCCTACGGAACCTTTTTCCTTGACGACATTGGCTAACACTACAAGAATGCTATAGCGAAATTATCGTTTCAATTACTATATTTAGTTATTAACCTTTAGTTGCTAGTAAACTATTAACCATAGCTTTCAACGATTCGATTTCAGCTTGTTGTTTATCCAATACTTCTTTTTGTCTACTATTCTCTTGTTTCAAAGAGGTCATTTCATCCTGCATCACATAAATGGAGCTGATTGGACCGCCTTTGTAACGTTTTGGTACAGCTTTTTTAGCATCGCTGTTACCAAATTTGTGAGTATAGCCCGCATTGATCATATTATGACGTCCACCTACGGAAACACCCACGTTGAACATTGTATCTTCATTAGTATAATGAGCAAGACCTAATGCTGCTGCACTCTTACCACGATAGTTACCGTATCCAGCCATCACTTGAGTTGGTTCTAATGGATCATATTGGATTGGTTTCAATGCTGACATAGCCGCCGCATGAGCGCCTACTCGTTGTGTTTCGGATTCAACATTAGCAATTGCATTAGCAAGCTGAGCATTAGATTTTTTCAATTGACCAAGGTTAACTGCATCTGTATCTGCTGTACCAGCTGCAACGCCCTTGATTTGATTGTTGCCATTATTCAAGCCTTCAGTAGTTAAAGACACTGTACCAGCATTTGGATTTTGCGGATTAGCAGGTGTGATAGTCACGCCAGAGCCATTTACAACAGAAGTATTTCCTGCTGCATCTTTGCTCTTAATAGTGTCACCTTTCATAACAGTGGATGCACCATTATCGTCCTTCACTTCTACACTGGACAAACCATTTAAATCTTTAGCTAATTGTACTTGCAACTTGCCGTCTTTTGCATTAACGCCGATATTGTTATCAGTCAATTTCGCTGCATCAGCACCACCAACGATTTCAAGTTTATGATTCAATGTTTTATCGATAACAGTATTTCCGTTATCACCAGCGAAATGCAAGCCGTCGTTCATAGTCGCTACGGTTTCTTTTACAGGATTGCCGTTAGCATCTTTCGTTTCATAAACGATACGATCTTTACCAGCACCAGTACCTGTCAATCCGTCAGCACCTTTAGCCGCTGTAATAGATGCATTTGCACCATCTTTACCGCGTACGCCCATAGTACCGTCAGCACCGTTCAATACAACGCCCGGTTTATCGTTTGCTACATCGCCTACGGATACACTTTCAAGACCTGTCATATTCTTATTCAAGGAATACGTGAAAGTTGTGCCTGTTTGGTCAATAGTAAGGTTATCACCGGCACGGAATTCTACTTCCGTTTTATCGCCAACCTTAGTTGCTGCATTATTACCTGTCGCTTGACCTGTACCTGTAGCACTGCTCTTCGCCATCCAGCCGAAGTCCGCTACCTTATCTTCTACGGCCATCACACGAGTATCTACCGCTTGGATTTGGTCTTCTGTCGCCGCTTGACCGCTCACAGGAGCCTGCCCACGAGTCCATGTCTTATTGGATAAACCGTTCACAGTACCTTTGTTGTCCTTGTTAACAGTTACATCGCCCGCTTTAAGATCTTTACCTTCTACAGTACCTTCGGATGTAATATTGCCTTTAGTCTTGATGCTACCATCAGTACCGTTAAGAACAATATTACCATTACCCAAGTTAACTTTATCAGCCAATTTGATATCGTAATTCGTATGACCATCAGTAGGATCTACCGTTTCTTCTAGTACCAAATTCGGAGTTTCTGTATCTTTCTTATTAACAGATACTGTCGTTTTGGATGCCGCTGCCGCTTTCTTTACATCACCGATGTTCGCCGCATTTGTCTCAACCGTACCGCCGCTCGCCACATTGGAAATGACTTTGCCGCCGTTATTTAAGCCTTCATCAGTAAGAGAGATTTCGTTAGCACCTGGATTAATGGTCATGCCTTTAGGACCATACTTCGTAGTATTAGTACCATCTGTCACAGTCGTGCCCTCACCACTAATAGTGGATACAGCATTACCATTTTTGAATTGTGCACTAGTCAAGTCATTCAATTCTTTAGCTAACTGTACATGCAACTTACCGTCTTTCGCATTGACACCGATATTCTTTTCAGACAATTTCGTTGCATCAGCACCGCCAACAATTTCGAGTTTCTCATTTAATGTTTTGTCGATAACAGTATTTCCGTTATCACCAGCAAAATGTAAACCATCGTTCATTGTTGCTACGGTTTCTTTTACAGAATTGCCGTTAGCGTCTTTCGTTTCATAAACGATACGATCTTTACTAGCACCAGTACCTGTCAATCCGTCAGCACCTTTAGCCGCTGTAATAGATGCATTCGCACCGTCTTTACCACGTACGCCCATAGTACCTTCAGCACCGTTCAATACAACGCCTGGTTTATCGTTTGCTACATCGCCTACGGATACGCTTTCAAGACCTGTCATGTTTTTATTCAAGGAATACGTGAAAGTTGTACCTGTTTGGTCAATAGTAAGGTTATCACCGGCACGGAATTCTACTTCCGTTTTATCGCCAACCTTAGTTGCTGCATTATTACCTGTCGCTTGACCTGTACCTGTAGCACTGCTCTTCGCCATCCAGCCGAAGTCCGCTACCTTATCTTCTACGGCCATCACACGAGTATCTACCGCTTGGATTTGGTCTTCTGTCGCCGCTTGACCGCTCACAGGAGCCTGCCCACGAGTCCATGTCTTATTGGATAAACCGTTCACAGTACCTTTGTTGTCCTTGTTAACAGTTACATCGCCCGCTTTAAGATCTTTACCTTCTACAGTACCTTCGGATGTAATATTGCCTTTAGTCTTGATGCTACCATCAGTACCGTTAAGAACAATATTACCATTACCCAAGTTAACTTTATCAGCCAATTTGATATCGTAATTCGTATGACCATCAGTAGGATCTACCGTTTCTTCTAGTACCAAATTCGGAGTTTCTGTATCTTTCTTATTAACAGATACTGTCGTTTTGGATGCCGCTGCCGCTTTCTTTACATCACCGATGTTCGCCGCATTTGTCTCAACCGTACCGCCGCTCGCCACATTGGAAATGACTTTGCCGCCGTTATTTAAGCCTTCATCAGTAAGAGAGATTTCGTTAGCACCTGGATTAATGGTCATGCCTTTAGGACCATACTTCGTAGTATTAGTACCATCTGTCACAGTCGTGCCCTCACCACTAATAGTGGATACAGCATTACCAGTTTTGAATTGTGCACTAGTCAAGTCATTCAATTCTTTAGACAATTGTA
This sequence comes from uncultured Veillonella sp., assembly GCF_963551295.1. Lineage (NCBI taxonomy): Bacteria > Bacillati > Bacillota > Negativicutes > Veillonellales > Veillonellaceae > Veillonella > uncultured Veillonella sp. The sequence goes on along the minus strand of NZ_CAUVFT010000008.1, from coordinate 60,553 downwards.
CGTGCAACTTACCGTCTTTTGCATTAACACCGATATTGTTATCGGACAATTTCGCTGCGTCAGCACCACCAACAACTTCTAACTTTTGATTCAATGTCTTATTAATAACTTCAGGATTATTATCGCCACCGAATTGCAAACCGTCTTTTAATGTTGCTACCTGTTCTTCAGTACCAGCTGCATTAGTATAAATGATGCGATCCGCTTGGTCTGTTTTACCTACATGAGCGTCCCCTTTTCCAGTCTTAATAGTTGCCTTTGCACCATCCGGATTCGTGAGACCTAAACTAGTCATATCAGAAATCTCTTTATTTAAGGAGAATGTAATATCTCTATCAGTTTGATTTACATTTAGGTTATTACCTGCTTTAAAAGTCACTGTATCAGAACCTGTTACAGTACTAGTTGAATCGCCGGAATGAGTTCCACCATCAGCAGCAGTAGCGACATTCCATGTTGCTAAGGTCTTAACCTTTTGTTCGCCTTCCGGTGTAAGATTATCTAACTTATTTGTTGCGGCGTTATTGATTTTAGCCTTTGTATCATCATTGATATCAACAGTTACTACCCCATCTGCAGCAGTAGTAGCAGTCGTCATAGTACCGTTCTTAAAGTTCAAACCTTTTTTTAATGTAACGGTCTTATCTGCACCATCATTATCCTTATAGGTCAAGTTAGTAGTCTCAGCTACTTTAGTTGGATCGATACCAACTTTGTAAGTTGCTGTATCTTTGTCCGCACTAAGCTCAGGTGTTACAGTAATTGGGCCATTAGGATCCGCTGCTGCCATTGTAACCGCTTTAACAGCTTCTTGTTTAACTGCTTTTTCTGTCACAGTTACTGTTACATCATCACCAGCTGCAGAAGTCGTTACAAGACCCGCACCTTTTACATTAAACTTCACATCACCTGTACTTAAAGATTTCTCTGTTGTATTACCTGTATCGCCACCTAAAGAAATCTTACGAGACAAGGCTGCCGTATTAGTTGCAATGTTCTGCGTATTGGTTGCAATATTACCTTTATTTGTGGCAATTTCTGTAGCATTTTTCGTGATATTATCCGCATTCTTTGCAATATTATCCTTGTTCTTATCGATATTAGCCTTATTTTTAGCAATATCATCTTTATTTGTTACTACTTGTGTATCAACGGCTTTCAATTGATCTTCTGTTGCCGCACGACCACTAACAGGAGTTGTCGTACCAGGTGTCCAGGACGTATTAGTAAGCCCTTCTACCGCAGGTGTTGTCACCTTTGTCGTAGCTGTTACAGTATTAAAGTTTACATCATTTTTAGTCGCCACAGTAAAGGTCTTGCCATTTTGTGTAATAGCGATATTAGAACCATCATTAAATGTAACGGTATCTCCACCTGTTACTGTTTCAGCATTACTGTTATTAGCCTTTACCTTCCATGCAGATAAGCTTTTAACCTTTTGTTCACCATCTGGTGTAAGGTTATCTAGCTTATTCGTTGCCGCATTATTGATTTTAGCCTTTGTATCATCATTGATATCAACAGTTACTACCCCATCTGCAGCAGTAGTAGCAGTCGTCATAGTACCGTTCTTAAAGTTCAAACCTTTTTTTAATGTAACGGTCTTATCTGCACCATCATTATCCTTATAGGTCAAGTTAGTAGTCTCAGCTACTTTAGTTGGATCGATACCAACTTTGTAAGTTGCTGTATCTTTGTCCGCACTAAGTTCAGGTGTCACGGTAATCGCACCATTAGGATCCGCCGTTGCCATTGTAACCGCTTTAACAGCTTCTTGTTTAACTGCTTTTTCTGTCACGGTTACTGTTACATCATCGCCAGCTGCAGAAGTCGTTACAAGGCCTGCACCTTTTACATTAAACTTCACATCTCCTGTACTTAAGGATTTTTCTGTTGTGCTACCAGTATTACCACCTAAAGAGATTTTACGAGCCAAGGCTGCCGTATTAGTTGCAATATTACCTTTATTTGTGGCAATTTCTGTAGCATTCTTCGTGATATTGTCCGCATTCTTTGCAATATTATCCTTGTTCTTATCGATATTATCCTTATTCTTAGCAATAGCATCTTTATTTGTTGCTACTTGTGTATCAACGGCTTTCAATTGATCTTCTGTTGCCGCACGACCACTAACAGGAGTTGTAGTACCAGGTGTCCAGGACGTATTAGTAAGCCCTTCTACCGCAGGTGTTGTTACTTTCGTCGTAGCCGTTACAGTATTAAAGTTCACATCATTTTTAGTCGCCACAGTAAATGTCTTACCATTTTGAGTAATAGTGATATTGGAGCCATCATTAAATGCAACTGTATCTCCACCTGTTACTGTTTCAGCATTACTATTATTAGCCTTTACCTTCCATGCAGATAAGCTCTTAACCTTTTGTTCACCATCTGATGTAAGATTATCTAGCTTATTTGTTGCCGCATTATTGATTTTAGCCTTTGTATCATCATTGATATCAACAGTTACTACCCCATCTGCAGCAGTAGTAGCAGTCGTCATAGTACCGTTCTTAAAGTTCAAACCTTTTTTTAATGTAACGGTCTTATCTGCACCATCATTATCCTTATAGGTCAAGTTAGTAGTCTCAGCTACTTTAGTTGGATCGATACCAACTTTGTAAGTTGCTGTATCTTTGTCCGCACTAAGCTCAGGTGTTACAGTAATTGGGCCATTAGGATCCGCTGCTGCCATTGTAACCGCTTTAACAGCTTCTTGTTTAACTGCTTTTTCTGTCACAGTTACTGTTACATCTTTACCAGATGCAGTCGTTTTAGCAAGACCAGCACCTTTAATATTTAAAGTACTATTAGCAAGATTAACATCACCTGTACCAGTATCTCCAGCTACTTTCAAATTCACACTCTTTAACTGTGCCACATTTACAGCATCTGTATCAGCTGTACCAGCAGCCACACCTGTGATTTGACGTGTATTAGTCTCGTTACCTACAGCAAAGGCACCTAAAGTAGATGTCAATGCTTTACCGGATAAAGAGCCATATTTATCGGTTCTAGAGTCATTTACATTATAGCCTGCTACACCGCTAGCTGTGCTTGCTTTAGACTGTGAACCTACAGCTACACCATTCGCTACAGTAACAGTTGCACCGGTACCTAAAGCAGTCCCTTTAGTAGCAGCAGTTGTTGTAGAAGCATCCGGACCTATAGCCATAGAATCAGTCGCTTCTGCACCTTTATTAGATTTATTCCCAGCCAAATCAGATTTAATAGAAATATATTTAGATAAAGTCTTCTCAGCTATAGCATATAACTGAGAGCCATTCACCGCATCTGTAGAAGTTGCACTAACAATACCAGGCGCTATATTTTTAAGCTGACGTTCATAACCAGGAGCACCGAATGATACAACGTCACCAGGCAACACATTTTCACCACCGGCCCAGTTAACTATCTCTCCATTACTCATAGTATAACTTGTTTGTGCCACACCCGCTGCATCAGTATTAGCACCACCGCCAATAGCAATAGAGTTATCCCGATTAGCTTTTGCACCGGCACCGATAGCGATAGCATTAACTACATTACCAGCCTTACCATCTAGGCGAGTAGCGGAATCCGCCCCCATGCCGAGAGAAAGGCCCAAGTCACCAGCTTTAGTTTTCATCCCAATGGCAGTCCCTGCATGACTAGCTGTAGCAGTTATATATTGAGGCAGTTGGATATTTGCCAAATCTATAGATGCCTGTCTCAATGTCCCTGTTTTCGCTTGTCCAGTATTAATATCTGTATAGGTTACAGTTCTAGAGAATGCGACCTCTACGTCATCACCACCGACTACAATAGAGGAATCCCCACTAGCTACAGTATTACCACCAATAGCAATAGATTGAGAACCTGTCGCCTTAGCACCACTATCATCGGAGGCACCACCGATAGCAATCGCCTGATCTTCTGTCGCTCGAGAATGTCCACCGATAGAAACACTATTATTACCACTAGCAATAACACCAGAACCAATACCGATTGCTCTATATCCATCAACTGAAGATACCCTAAATTGGCTACTTGTCCCAATAACAATGCTGGATTGATTACTAGTAGTTGCATATTGACCGATTTTAATAGAGCCTTTGTCTGTTAATTCCGACGGCAAAGTCGCCCCCATAACATGCGCTGCACTACCCGTTAACGCTAACACAGCAAAAACGCTTGTCAATACAGCTTTCTTAGCACTGTAGTTATTAGCAATCTCAGATACAACGACATAACACTCTTTGCTTTTACTCCAAATTACCTTGAAAATCTTATTCATTAAATACTCCTATTGTAACAACTAAAACCTAAACATCCATTTATAAAACTTCATACTCACCTATGAAAGCTTATAATTAACCGTAATATCTATATTATATGAAATTTTCAATATAACAATCAAGCAAATTTCATTTCCTATTCATGCATTCTCATCATACGAGAACGCAGTATTTACAACATCATTTTAGATATTTTTATATTTTTACTACTTTAAAAGTACATTTTTTTACTCATCTATGTACTAATTTATGAAATCTTATTCATTTTTAAAGGTAATTTATCTTTTTTACAACTTATTTACGAGTAACTATGCAAAAAACGCAACAAAAAGCGGATAGCTCATTACGAACTATCCGCTTTTTTCTTTGGTGATCCAGGAGGGATTCGAACCCCCGACCCACGGCTTAGAAGGCCGTTGCTCTATCCAACTGAGCTACTGAACCATGTGGATTACCTATATATGGAATTATCTATTATAGTATAAATTATGTACTATGTATCGTCAACTACACCATATCTTTGTATACCCTAAAAAAGGCAAAAAAAAATGGAGCGGGTGAAGGGAATCGAACCCTCGCGACCAGCTTGGAAGGCTGGGGCTCTACCATTGAGCTACACCCGCAAATAAAAATGGTCGGAGCAGCAGGATTCGAACCTGCGACCCCCTGGTCCCAAGCCAGGTGCGCTACCAAACTGCGCTATGCCCCGTCATTAATTACTTTGCTATTATAGCAAACCCGGTAGTTGATGTCAACCACTACTCTTGCTGAGTTCTTACTCTCTCGAGTATCGCTCTGCAACGAAAATAATTATATCATTGATAGAAAGTAGTGACAAGTACTTTTTTAGAACTTCATTAACTTTTTTAAACTTATACAATAATATATATCTATCCTTACCTCTTTACCAAGTATGCCCTCTATACCATTTTAATACATAGATCAATCAACCAAATAGTTATAAGTTAAGGTTAAGTATAACTTAAGCAAATATATAAAAACATGCACCCCTTTCGAGGTGCATGTTGTATTGTTCTATAGTTATATAAGATTTTAAAATGCTAGTAAAGCAAATAGATTAACCTTCGTAGCTACCATCTTCTACTGCTTGAGGATTTTTTGCGATACCTTGTTTTACAGCAACTTCAGCAACTGCTTTAGCAACAGCTGGAGCTACGCGAGGATCGAATACGGATGGCATAACATTTTCTTCGTTCAATTCGCTATCAGGAATCAAGTGAGCCAAAGCGTCAGCAGCAGCTAATTTCATTTCGTCAGTGATTTGAGACGCACGAACATCGATAGCACCGCGGAATACGCCTGGGAATACTGCTACGTTGTTGATTTGGTTAGGAGCGTCAGAACGACCTGTACCAGCAACACGGATACCAGCAGCTTTCATATCAGCATATGTTGCTTCTGGATTAGGGTTAGCCATTGCAAATACGATTGCATCGTCAGCCAAGTTTTCCAAAATTTCTTTTGTGAAAGCACCTGCTGCAGATACACCAAGAAGAATATCAGCACCTTTAGCATTTTCAGCCAAATCGCCATGTTTTTCTTCAAGTTTAAGTAAATCGATTAATTCAGCTTGTAAAGAATCAAGACGTTTGTAGTCTTTATGCAATACGCCAGAGGATACCAACAATGTGATATCACGAGCACCTGCAAGGTACAACAAGCGAGCAATGTTTGCACCAGCAGCACCAGCACCGTTTACAACGATTTTAGCAGTAGCTAAATCTTTTTTAACTAAACGAAGAGCGCCTTTTACACCAGCTAAACATGCAATTGCAGTACCGTGTTGGTCATCATGGAATACAGGGATTTCTAACTCTGCTTTCAAACGATTTTCAACTTCATAGCATTTAGGAGAGGAAATATCTTCTAAATTAATACCAGCAAAGTTTTTTTGCAATAATTTTACTGTATTGATCAATGTATCAGCATCTTTTGTATCTACAACCAATGGAATGCAGTCTACATCACCGAATTTTTTGAACAATAAGGATTTACCTTCCATTACAGGCAATGCCGCAGCAGCGCCAATATCACCAAGACCAAGTACACGAGTACCGTCAGATACAACGGCAACCATGTTGGAACGGCAAGTTAATTCGAAGGATTCTGCTTCATTATCTTTAATACGCAAACATGGTTCTGCTACACCTGGTGTGTAAGCTACAGATAAATCATGAGCGTCTTTTAATTCATATTTAGTTCCTACAGTAAGGAAACCTTTTAATTCACGTTTTTTTTGTACAGCTAATTCACGTACGTCCATAACAATTCTCCTTTGTGGATACACTCGGACTCTTTAGAGTCGGTAATTTATACCTTTAACTAATTGTATTATACAAAATGCTAAATCATAATTCAAGTTTTTTCGATATAGTTTTTCGAAATTTTTAAAAACTACTATCATTAAGCTCCAGTAGTAATAAAGATTAAGCTCTAATAGTAATAAAGTAAATTATAAAAAAGTAGATAAACCATATAAGGCTTATCTACTTCAAATCTATCTTCGTATTATACGGTAAAAGCTGTCACCCCAATGTTATAAAAGCGGTCTTTAAGCTTTTACAGATGGCAAATTGCGTCCATAGAAGATTTCCATCATTTCTTGTTTTAATTGATGTTTAATTTGCTTGATTTCACGATCGCTCAACTCAGACTCAGTGATGCCAAAGAGATAATTATCTAAATCAAATTCTTTTAACATCATCTTTGTATGGAAAATATTTTCTTGATATACATTTACATCAATCATGTTGTACATATTGCGAGTTTTCGCACTAATGTAGTTTTGAATAGAATTGATGCGATGATCGATATAAATTTTCTTACCAGATACATCACGAGTAAAGCCACGTACATGATAATCCAAGGTAAGAATATCAGAGTCAAAACTTTGAATTAAGTAATTAAGTGCATTTAGCGGTGAGATTTGTCCACATGTAGAAACTTCAATGTCGGCACGGAATGTACTAATCCCTTTGTGCGGATGGCTTTCAGGATAAGTATGTACAGTAAGATGCGATTTATCTAGATGCATAACTACATCTTCTTTTTCAATTTCCTCTTCAGAAATCAAAATCGTAACAGATGCGCCTTGTGGATCGTAATCTTGTTTCGCTACGTTAAGGATGTTAGCACCGATAATACGGCTGACTTCCGTCAAAATAGCTGTTAAACGATCTGCATTATATACTTCATCAATGTACTGAATGTATTGTTTTTTCTCTTCTTCCGTACGAGTATAACAAATATCATAAATATTAAAACTCAATGTCTTGGTGAGATTATTAAAACCATATAATTTTATTTTAGGCTTTGCTTTAACTGGTGTATCCATGATATGTCATAACCCTTTCCATGCATAGACTTACTATTCCTTTTGAAAGTTTCGCAAACGAAGCTTTCACCATATAACTAAACAATATCTTGTTTGTACACAAACTCTACATTAAACTGTCCATTATCGTAGGTAACGATGGCAAAGGTGCCACCGGAGCGATCACGAGCCAAAGAAATACTGCCAGGATTTACAAATACCGCATCACGGGCACGAACCTCCCCATGATGATGGCTATGACCGGACACGATGAGTCGCGCACCCATGTCAGTTCCTAACTCAATCAGTTTTTGTATTCGATTATAATATGATACCTCATGACCATGAGTCATGTAAATATAGGTATCTTCAAGAGGAATCAATTGCTCTCGTGGTTCAAGCGGTTGCACACGATCGTTATTGCCACGCACCGCATAAACAGGAATATCCGTATGTTCCTGCATATAGCGTGCATCATCGCCAAAATCACCAGCATGAAGCCACATATCGATATCTTGATCGGCAGTAGCCTCCAATACGAGGTCGATATCCTCTAGATACCCATGAGTATCACTTAAAATGCCAATTCGTTTCATTGTATTTAATCTCTAATGCCACTATATTATATATTTATATGAACTATAACATATAGTTCAAAAATATCAAAGCTTGTTAATCAATTCACGTAGTGCACGGCCACGATGACTAATCGTTTCCTTCTCTTCTATACTAAGCTCTGCCATCGTCTTTTTAAACTTAGGCACATAGAAGTACGGATCATAGCCAAAGCCATTTTCCCCTTTTGGCTCATCTTGAACGAGTCCATCGCAATAGCCTTCAGCCGTCACTTCTCGACCACCAGGGTATACAAGTGCTAAAGCACATACATAATGACCTGTACGGTTACTTTTCCCTTGTAGTTCACGAATTAACTTCTCGTTGTTTGCATTGTCATCACCATGGCGACCTGCATAACGCGCAGAATATACACCTGGTGCACCATTGAGGACATCAACCGTAATGCCAGAGTCATCAGCAAGACATGGGCGATTCGTAGCCTTTGCATAGTAGCGAGCCTTCAACAAAGCATTTTCCATAAAGGTTGTACCAGTTTCCTCAGGCTCCTCAATGGAAATCACAGCTTTTACAGGTACACAATCGATAGATAAATGGGAGAAAGCCTCGGAGAACTCACGAATTTTTCCTTTATTGCCTGTAGCAAGTACAATTTGTTCCATCTTACACCTCCGGAACTGTAGGATACGCTTTACCTACTTTATCTGCTGTCGCACCAAGCACTTCACGTTGTTTAGCCATGAGCTCATCTGTAGCAGTCTCTGCTAAATCAAGTAAAGCATTGAGTTCATCACGGTTAAATGTACCGTGTTCACCTGTACCTTGCACTTCAACCATATTGCCAGAACCGGTACGGACTACATTCATATCTACGATGGCTGCACTGTCCTCTTCATAGCAAAGGTCCGTAATAGGACCTTCTGGACCAATACCTACAGAGATGGCTGCACAAAAATCAGTAATTGGAAATTTTCCTGCTCCGCCAAAGGTGAAGTCTACCGCATCAACGAGGGCTACAAAAGCACCCGTAATAGATGCTGTACGCGTACCGCCATCCGCTTGGATAACGTCGCAGTCGATAGTAATAGAGCGTTCGCCTAAAGCTTCAAGGTCTACGACAGCACGCAATGCACGACCGATAAGACGTTGAATTTCTACAGTCCGTCCTGTTTGTTTTCCCTTTGCAGCCTCACGGCTCACGCGAGTTTGCGTAGAACGTGGCAATAATGAGTATTCCGCAGTTACCCATCCTTGCCCAGAACCTTTTAACCAGCGTGGCACAGAATCCTCAACAGTAGCCGTACAGATAACTTTGGTCTTACCACACTCAATAAGTACAGATCCTTCTGCATACTCTGTAAAATTCCGTGTTATTTTAATAGGTCGCAATTGACCCGCTGTTCTATTATCGCTGCGCATAGGAACCTCACCATTCTAAAACTAAATATTAGAACGCCCCTTACACAAAGGGGCGTTATTTCTTATATTATATCATATTTTTTCTATTTTTCAGTATTACAAATCATATTGTACTTTGCGATTCTAAGATGATAACTGGCGTTATCATTTACGGAGATTAACATTATAGTTCATATTGTCCGTCACCAAGTGGATCTACCACAACGTAACGGCTTGCTCCCCCTTCTACTTTGGCTCGTTTTGCTTCTACAATAGCATCTTTACGCGTCCCTTCATCTGCTTGCCAAGGTATAAACATAGCATATACACTTTGCGGCCCATACGGTCCGTATTGTCCTCGCGAGAGCACGCTATGCCAGCCTACCTTGTTTTTATACATGCGCACCTTTTCAAGGCGCTCCTCTTGTACGCCTGTTTCATCGTAGTACACGTTATAATGATTAGACCAAACATCCCCTGCACCTACGCGCTCGTCTTCGGCCATCTTATGACGGTTAGCCCATTGTATCTTCCACTTAACGATTAAATCATCTATGTAACTAGTTACATTTTGACTCTGTTTGTATTTAACAGAATCAAAGGCAGGTTCTACGACTTTGCTGTAATCGAGGCCTGCCATGGATAAAATGATACCCGTATTTACATATGGCAACGCTTCTTGTACGGAATAGCCTCCTTCAAGTACAGCTATATCTGCTTGTAACAAATCGACTAATTCCGCATAGCCCTTCGCAGTTACCTGCATATTAGCCAACGGATCACTAAAGTGATTATCTTGTCCTGCCGAGTTAATGACGATATCTGGATTAAACTCTTCAAGAATAGGCAATACCAGCTCACGCATGACCTTCATCAAGCCTTCGTCACCTGTGCCCGGAGGCAGCGGAATATCTATATTACCACCGATAGCCTGAGGACCTCCAAATTCATCCATAAAACCTGTTCCTGGATAGAGGGTTCGTCCATCTTGGTGAAAGCTAATATATAAGGTATCTGGATCGTGGTAAAACACATCTTGAGTGCCATCACCGTGATGTACATCAGTATCTACTACGGCAACGCGTTTGAGTCCATAGGTTTGGCGCATGTGTTGAATCATAACGGCTTCAATATTAATCGTACAGAAGCCACGAATACCATGAACCATAGCCATTGCGTGGTGACCTGGTGGTCTTACTAACGAAAAAGCACGGTCTACTTCACCGCGCATGACTGCATCAGCTGCCGCAATAGCACCTCCAGCAGATACCCGATGAGCTTCAGTCACCCAAGACTCTAAATCTGGAGCACCAACATGAACCTGCTCTATTGTATCCCAATCAGCTACTATGGGATTATATTCTCTAATATTCGGTATATCTAACAGACCTTCCTCTACGATTTGATCACGCGTATAAAGTAAACGCTCTTGTCGTTCAGGATGTGTTTCAGAAATTTTCCAATCAAAAGCAGGGAAAAAGACAAGGCCTAAACTGTGATGATATTTAGCTTTATCAATAGTAGAGCTCGTAGCCTCATCCTGTTTAGTATTCATATTTAGAATACCATGACGCTCTCGATAGGATAGTCCTTTATTCCACATAGTGTTTCACCCCCGCCGCCAGTTGTACTTTCACAGTAATTAAACGCTCCATAGATTGCCAGCCCTCTACTACAGGGAAATCCTCAATGCTAATGACCTCTATCTCTTGCGCCGTATCTAAACCTAAACGTAAAGCCTCTTCACTAAGAGCTTCTTTTGCTCGTTCCACAACTTGTTCCGCTCGTTTCAAAGTACAGTTTTGTTGTTTAATACCTAATTCAGGAATGACTAGCAACCGACGTTTTGTGTCTACATGAACAGTGAGTTCGATGGTAGATAAAGCTAGTGCAGCGCCTATAGCATTTGCTACAGCAGCATTCTCAGGAATCGTAACAGGTAACTCTAGATACTCCCCGATACTCGGACCTAAACTTGGCGCTGTGCCCCCCACTACAACAATATGTTCAGGCACAAAAACATCAGGATTTACAATATCTGCTACCACATAAATAGGTCGTTTATTTTCTACTTTTACGACCTCGTTAATACCATATTGAATCGTTTGCAACGCTTTTTCTACGATTAGTCGTGCTACATCAGAGGCAGTCTTAATAAGAGTTAATTGATTATTTGAGGTATTTACATTATTAGATCGTAATGTAGCCTGTATAGCATCCGCTAAATCTTGTAAAGCTCGTGATGCCAGATTAAAGTCACCATAGTTTGCATGACCGAGCACGATGAGTGCGTCCCCTAATGTAGGTTCCACACCACCTAGAGCCACCGATGGTCCCACTCGTTCAGGACCTACGGTAAGATTACCATTTTTAAGGCGAACTACAGATTCCCCACCAATACCGACGGAAGTAACGGCAAAGGATCTCACCGCACTTGGATATTCACGTATGGACACTCCACTTTTTGTCATCAACGGTTTACCATATTTCCAAAGAGAGATATCTGTTGTGGTACCTCCAATATCTAGAGCAACAGTATGCTTTTTACCAATAACACCGAGAGCCGATAGTCCAAGAACTGTAGCAGCAGGCCCCGTAAATGCAGTCTCCACAGGTCTACTTACCATATGTTCCATAGGTAAAGAACCACCATCAGCCTTCAAAATATGAAGCGGTGCCGTAATATGACGTATATTAAGGGCCTCTTCGACATTTTTCTTGAACACCGTAAATACGGGTGTTACGGCACTATTAAAATAAGCGCTAATAGTACGTCGAGGGAAATTTAAAGAACCGCTTAACAAACTGCCATTAGAAATCGTAGCATATGTATCTTTTAACTCCTCTCCTATAGATAGTTCTTCTTGTGGATTACGAACTCCAAATTTCGCAGATATAGCCGCCAAATCAGTACCACTTCGAGATTGAACCATACGGGATATATCACGCACCTCATTAGAAGGCGTTCGCTCTACAACGATACCTCTATGATCTGTATAACCTTGAAGATATATAGGTTCCACGGGGAATATATCATCTACATTACGGCCTGGACCTGTAATCACATAGAGATCTACTACTTGCTCCTTCTCTTCTACGATGGTATTCGTCACCACAGTAGTAGATAAGGTTACTTGTTCAATATTTGATGTATCATAGCCCTCCAAAACCGCATCTAAGGCCTCACCTATACCATTCATTAGATTATCCTTTGTAGTCCGCCTTTTGGCAGTTGCCACTACACGATGACCATCAATGATAACAGCATCGGTAAAAGTTCCACCTACGTCTAACCCTAGTAACATATAACCTCCTTTTAGCATTAATAAAGAATCCATACAAACTCAAAACGAAGTAAAGAAAACTCCATTTAAGCTAGCATATATTCTCTGATCTAATATGCAATCCCTATTCAAACCTGCGTATAGTCCATATTCAGGCTCATTATATAAAAAAGCTGTACCCATCTCTATGTGATGAGTACAGCCTTCTGTTATTTACCAGATACAGATGCGTAATTTTTGATGATAACAATCGGAGTCATTTGGCTATCATTACCAAATGGATTATCGATCAACAATTGTGCAATTTTTTTAGCATCAATGCCGCGACTTGTGCCTAGAATAGCAGAACGTTTTAAATCATTAACGTCAGCTACAACGGCACCATAACAACCTGTGCGAGATACAATTTTCTCAGCCACTTTATCTGGATCTTTTGGACCAAATACAATGTGCTTATCAAATGGAGGCATAGTCCCTGTTACATCATCTGTTAAGGATGCAGCACGAGCAATTGCATAGAATACACCAGGTTTACGGAAAATTTTAGCAATAGCGCCTAAAATAAAAGCACCTAATACCTTCCATTTACCATCCAAATTCATAGCCGATTGCATCCCATAAATAGATGCCATGGAGCCATCTGGATGGATAAAACGATTAATTAAACGAGCTTGCCAGCACACATTTAGCTCTTCAGGACGTGTAAAACGACCTTGCGTAATTGCTACTACAGATTCAGCAACGCATACGATATCTTCAGGTCCAATATTATGTCCGCCAAATTCAACGATAGCATCAACGATGTCATCATTATCTGTAAGAATACGTGTTGGCACACATACTAACTCTAATTCTGCCATTGTTATGCCTCCTTATTGAACCATTGCTGCTTGAACTTCTTCAGCAGTCAAACGAATACGCTGTTTATCGATATGAAAGTCTGTCCGACCTACGATTTGATAGTAAATGTCGATATCCATATAAGGGAAGCCCTTAATATCTTCACGAATATTGCCAGTTTTACCTGTTAATGTAACATATACACGAATTGTGCCACCTTTGCGTGGTTTGATAATTATAGCTTCAAAATATCCATCTTGACGTGGACGATTAATATCCATAGCCCAAGCATTTACTTTAACTGCATCAAAATGTTCTTCTGGCAATAATGAACGTGGGAATAAGTCCATAATAGTACCCAATTGACGACCTTTATTGACAAATGGTATGTCGCAAAACAAGGTAATGGACTCAAAATTACGATCAGATACTTGGAAGTTCGTTGCCCGTTTCGCTAATAAGACAATATTTTCATTACCTTGTTTCAACACAAACAAACGGAATAATAAGTACAGAGCTGCAACAACCACAATAATAGCTATTACTGCACTGAGGATGTTATAAAACCACATAGGGTATCTCCTTTATAATGTAATATGTTCAATGGTACGACGGCTTGTATCAAGGAAGGATTCACTCAACGTATCACCAAGTTCGACATCCTTTGTAAAATACAATGTCACGGTGCCTACAGTATCTTGAGGATTGAAAAGATTTTTACTCTCTAGTCTGTGACGAACCAATTCACTTGTTTCAAAAGCAGGATCAATGAACTGAATGCGACACGATGTTAGTTCCTCTAGTAAAGGTTGTACAAATGGGAAATGAGTACAGCCCAAAACAACAACCTCAATTTCTCGAGATAATAAAGGTTCTAAATAATCCTTGCATACTTCACGAACAAAGTAATCATCTAAATGACCTTGTTCAATAAGCCCCGCCAACTCTGGACAAGGTTGTTCCCAAACAAAAACCTCGTGATCAACTTCTAAAGCCACATGCTTATGAATATGACTATTTACAGTGGCCACGGTCGCCATAATACCGATAGTCTTGCTTTTACTTTTATTAATAGCTGTTTTTACACCTTGTGATACACCAATAACTGGCACAGATACAAGTTCACGTACCGCATCAAGAGCCACAACGGTGAAGGTGTTACAAGCAATCACCATCAACTTAACAGGCTGCTTTTCTAGCGTCTCCGCAATACGGCACGCTAAATAAGTGATTTCATCATCACTGCGATTACCTACAGGATTATTCGCATTATCACCGATATAGATAAAATCTTCGTTAGGAAATTGTTCTTGTAATACCTTTAACACAGATAGTCCGCCTACACCAGAGTCAAATACACCGATAGGCAATTGTTGTACATTACTCATGCGGCATCTCCTCAACAGCTGCTAACATAGGCAGGTAAAAAGTATCGTCTAATCGCACAATTTTTCCTGTTAATTTTGACATAAAGGCATTCTTAGTTTCCCCCGTGGCAAGTATTGCACCATCACTAGCACGGCGCATGCGATAGCGAAACACCATTTGAGCCCGCGTCATCTTAACCAAATACGTTTCGATGTGAAGTTCATCATCGAAATTCGCAGGTTCTTTATAATTGCAAGATACATTCATGATGGGGAATACAATATCCTCATTCATCATATCCCACAAAGTGACACCGATCTTACGAAGGAATTCAATGCGCGCCATTTCAAACCATCTAAAATGATTACTATGGTGAGCAATCCCCATCATATCAGTTTCATAAAATCGTACTTTTACTGAAGCAATATGCATAAATTTTGTCCTTTTTAAATAGTATACAATTTTTATTCTATATCTATTACTTTAGTGTGTCAAATAAATAAAGGCAGTTCAATCACTGTGGATCAAACTGCCTAAAATGGTAAAAGTTAGCGACTGCTACCAAATGGAAAGAATTTTTTTGCCTCTTCTTGATGACTCGTTTTGATATAACGATTCGCAATCTTAAAGGCTAATCCGAGTACTGCCACATCATCTACCCAACCTAATACGGCAATCGTATCCGGTACAATATCAATAGGTAATACCAAATATCCTAAGGCACCTGCAATGACCGCTTTTACATATTTGGGAGTGTCCTTGTCACGAAAACAAAGGAACAAGGTTACTGCTTGTTGTACAAAGGCAAGTTTCTTACCATATCGACCAAGAAACCCTAAAAATCTTGATTCGCTAAAATACTTACCATATTTAATAATCTTAAATGGATTCATAGTAATAATAATCCTTCAGCGTTTATTTACGCAAACCGCCAATTTTATCTTTCGCTGTGTTAACAGTGTTTGCAGCAACATCTTTTGCTGTCTCTACAGCATCAGAAGCTTTAGTTTTTGCAGTTTCTACTGCTACCTGTGCAGAAGCTTTTGCCACTTCTACACCACCTTTTGCGAATTCTTTAGCTACTTCAATACCTTCTTTAGCAGAATCAAGTTTTTCTTTCGCTGCATCAGAAACCTTTGCTACAACTTCTGCTGCGTTATCATGAATTTGGTATTTTGTTTCATTATTCCATTTATTGATGGCAGGTGTTACTTTTTCTTCGTAAACTTGCTTTAAAGATTCTTTAGCAAGACCTGTTTCGTTAGCAATCCCAGCCCATACGTCACGTTGACCTTGAGTGAAAGGAATACTAGCACTTGCATCACGAACGATTTCAGTAGCAATAGCTTTACCATTTTCAAGGAATTCAGCAACCATCGGTTTGTAACGTTCGATATCAGAAGGCATACCATCTTGAATCCAAATATTTGCAATTTTACCAATAGCATAAGTTAAACCGATAGCTACAGGAACGCGAACAGCTTTAATTGGAATTAGAAGGGATACTGCAGCTGTACCTACAGCTGTGCTAAGACCACCTACTAAACCAACTACAGCACCAGCTTGCAATTCTACGTCATAAAGATGAGCAATGCGAGTTACCATGTACGTAGCATTGGCGCACAAAGCGACACTGCTGAATTTAGAGGATAATGCCAATGCTGCCGCACGACCCGCCCCCCAGAAAATAAATTGTTCAACTTGATAGTCACGATCTTGAGATCCATCCATAAGTGGCTCAAGTGTTACGCCATTATATTCTGCCATAAGTATTCTCCTTTGTTGTGAACCAACTATAGGTCTTATTATTAGTATTATTATACCATTCTATTGATAGAAGTGAAATGAATTTTTCTAATTATCTATATTTAACAGCTTCTAATATTTTCTATATTACCAACTTGTAAGTCCACCATCGATTGTCCATGCTGCACCTGTCACAAAAGAAGCCTTATTACTCAACAAAAATACAATTACTTCGCCAATTTCATGGGGCTTAGCAATGCGACCTAGTGGGTAATGTTGGCCCATTTCAGCCTTTGCAGCTGCCGCATCTTGATTGGCATTAGCAATCTGTTTGTCCACTAATGATGTATCTACATCACCAGGACACACACAGTTTACACGAACACTGTGAGGTGCCATTTCAAGGGATAGAGATTTTGTAAAGCTCACTACAGCCCCCTTTGATGCACCATATACAGAACACGCTACATTACCTTGTAAACCTGCATCACTAGCAATTGTTACAATACTGCCCTTTGATGATCGTAAATAGGGAAGCACCGCTTGACATAAGAATACAGTACCTTTTACATTAGTCCCAAACATTTCATCAAAAGCTGCCTCTGTAACATCAGCTAGCAACTCTTCTTCATAGTAGCCTGCAGCTGTTACAAGAGCAGACACCCCACCAAACAAATCTACTGTTTCTTTTACAATTCGCTGACAATCCTCAATTTTAGATACATCACCTTGAATATATTGTACCTTAGATGAATAACGACGTAGCTTAGTTTTAGCCTTTTGACCAACTTTTTCATTTCGACCATTGATGACTACACACCAACCTTCTTTGAGTAAAAGCTTTGCCGTAGCAAATCCAATACCCGATGTACCACCACTGATCAATGCCACCTGTACATCACTTTTATGAGGCATACCTTGCCCTCCTATAAAGTTGAAACATAGTCATAGACTAATTTCAACAACATAACTGTCGTTACCGACAAGAATACAACTCGCACCAAAGATGAGCCTTTTGCAATGGCGAGGTGCGATCCTACATAAGCGCCAATAATTTGACCCACTCCTGCAGCCAGACCATACATAATATTGACGTGCCCTAAATATAAAAATACCAATAAAGACGCCAAATTACTAGTAAAATTCAATACTTTTGCATTAGCAGAAGCATGCAGGAAATCAAAACCAGTAAAGATAAAGCCCATAATCAAAAATGTACCTGTACCAGGGCCTATAAAGCCATCATATATACCGATGCCAAGAGCAAAAGCCATGCAAATATATAGCGCTTTCCCTGCTACCTGAGATGTACGATTGATTTCACCCCAGTCTTTTTTGAACACCACAAAAAGTGTTACACAAAAAAGTAATATGATGATAATAGGCTTTACATACAGTGGAGGTAAAGAAACAACCGCCAATGTACCAAGCATAGAACCCACAAAGGTAAAAGGCAATAATTTGCGCACTAGGGAAAAATCAACCATGTGATTTCTCAAAAATGTAATAGATGCACTACCAGCACCAAATATACTAGATAATTTATTACTGCCCAGAGCCATACTAGGCGGAAGATTTGTTAGTAACATAGCAGGTACAGAAATGAGTCCACCGCCGCCCACAATGGAGTCAACAAAGCCAGCAAACGCGCCAGCTACGGCAAGTAAAATGAGGATAAGGATATCAAATGGTAACTCTGTTACCGAAATGAGCCACTCCATAATAAACCTCCTACAGATAGCACATCAACGGTCGCCAAAGGCCACCGTTGTCATGCTAGTTTATTTTATTTTGCGCCTAGACGATCGAGAGCCAATGTATAACCATCCGCGCCATATACTAAACAGCGCTTTACACGACTAATCGTAGCCGTACTCGCACCTGTTTCTTCTACGATTTTCTCATAGCTGTCCCCTGCACGAAGCATTTTTGCTACTTGTAAGCGTTGAGATAATGCTTTTAATTCGTTAATCGTACAGATATCTTCAAAAAATGCATAGCATTCCTCCGTATTTTCAAGTGTTAAAATGGCGGTGAACAATTCGTCATTTTGTTGACTTCTCAATTTTTCATTGATGCTCATAGGATCCTCCTACTTCTTATTCATCGCTTTAGACCAAGCATCACCAATCATTTGTACAACTTGTACCAATACAATCAAGATGATGATTGTAGCGATCATAATATCAGCTTGGAAACGTTGGTAACCATATCGGATTGCAATATCCCCGAGGCCACCACCGCCAATAGCACCTGCCATCGCAGAGTAACCGATGAGGTTAACAATAAGCACCGTCACATTGTCAATAATTGTTGGCAATGCTTCTGGTAATAATACTTTCCAAATGATTTGTAATGGGCTTGCCCCCATAGATTGAGCCGCCTCGATAACACCAAAATTAATATCCTTAATGGACGTTTCTACAAGGCGCGCCAAGAATGGAATCGCCGCAATTGTCAACGGCACACATGCTGCAGTTGTACCGATGGATGTACCTACCACCATGCGAGTAAATGGAATGATGGCAACCATCAAGATGATGAAAGGTACGGAACGAGTGGCATTCACAATTGCACCTAACACTTTATTTAGTGCTACGTTTTCCAATATATGCCCTTTAGAAGTAACAACCAAAACAACACCAAGAGGAATACCTAATAACATTGCCATTACCGTAGAAATTATCGTCATTTGCAATGTATCAAGGGTGCCAGTTATGAGTAGATTAATGATTTGCTCTGACATAACCGATCACCTCGCTTTCAATTGGTAACGTTTTGATGTAGTCCAAACCTTCTTGTGCATTTTCTGGGTCACCATTC
Organism: uncultured Veillonella sp.; assembly: GCF_963551295.1. Lineage (NCBI taxonomy): Bacteria > Bacillati > Bacillota > Negativicutes > Veillonellales > Veillonellaceae > Veillonella > uncultured Veillonella sp. The sequence continues at coordinate 40,907 of NZ_CAUVFT010000008.1, read as the reverse complement.
AAGATAACGATGAGGCGACCAACGCTCGTATTTTGGATGTAATCAATTCCGCCAAAAAGGATGCTTACATCTAAATTAAAGCGTCTTACGAGACCTGCTACTACAGGCTCATCTGTTGCTTGTCCTGTAAATTTGAGGCGAACTAATGGCGCGGTTCCTGCAATCCATTGATCATGCAACTCTAGATGTTCCAATGCTTCTGGAGGTAAGTTATCACTCACTACTGAGCTAATAAACTCTTTTGTCGTATTTTCGCGAGGGTGTGTGAATACTTCAATAGTACTACCTTCTTCGAGTATTACACCGCCTTCAATAACTGCCACGCGATCACAGATTTCACGGATAACGTGCATCTCATGTGTAATGAGCACAATAGTGAGCCCCATCTTCTCGTTAATATTTTTCAACAATTTCAAAATAGAATCTGTTGTCTGAGGATCAAGGGCAGATGTAGCTTCGTCACAAAGGAGAACCTTTGGATTAGACGCCAACGCACGAGCTATACCAACACGTTGCTTTTGACCACCAGATAATTGAGATGGATAGTTATTCATACGCTCTGTAAGACCTACGATATCAAGGATCGGCTCGATGCGCTCCTTGATTTCAGCCTTGCTCATACCTTGTAATTCCAACGGAAATGCTACATTGTCATACACTGTGCGAGAGGACAAGAGGTTAAAATGTTGGAAAATCATACCAATATTTTTGCGTGCTTTACGCAAAGCGGATTTGCTAAGTGTGGTTAAGTCTGTACCATTTACGATAACAGAGCCAGATGTAGGTGCTTCGAGCATATTGATGCAACGAATCAAGGTGGATTTACCGGCACCGGATTGGCCAATAATGCCAAAGATTTCGCCTTCTTTCACATTTAGGCTAATATCTTTCAACGCTTCCACACGAGTAGCACCTTCATAGACTTTACTAATGTGTTCTAATTGTATCAAAATAATTTCCTTTCTTAAGGTAAATGTGTATCATTTGATGAAAGCAACTTATCTATCAAGGTAGCCCTTCTTCCATCAATTTTTCTAGTGCTTCACGTAGACGAAGTGTAATGGCACCTGGTTTACCACCAGATACTAAATTTCTGTCTAGCTTAGTAATTGGGATGACACCACCAATTGTATCGGTAAAGAATAATTCATCCGCATCATCTACAAAATTACGATCGAATTCTTTCTCAATAATGGTAATACCTAAAGATGGTGCTACACGCGTTAAGATCATTTGGCGCGTAATACCTTTTAAGATATGATTATCTGCTGGATGCGTGTACAAGATACCATCCTTAACAGCAAACACATTAGATGTGGCGCCTTCTGTACAAATGCCATCACGGAACAAGATTGCTGTATAAGCAAATTTCTTTTCTGCTTTTGTTTGTGCCAAGATATTCGGGATCAAATTTGTAGTCTTAATATCTACATGATTCCAACGTTCATCAGGTAAAGCTATCGCTTTTACACCTTCACCCAATTTATTGACTTCATCTAAATCCAAGGTACGGATAGACATAAGCATTTGTGGTTCTAATTTGGAGCGATCATAAGCATGGTGACGTGGTGCTACACCACGAGAGATTTGTAAATAAATATAGCCCTCTTTAATTTCACTTTGCTCGATCAAAATTTCGTGCAATTCTGTCAAATCATCAGGGGTCATTTTTACAGGGATATCCATTTCACGCATAGAGCGATACAAACGATCTTGGTGGTAAGACAAAGCGAAGCAACGGCCTTTTACGACGCGAACAACTTCATATACAGAGTCACCAAACAAATAGCCACGGTCATCAATACTGATAACTTTGGCACCTGGTTCAACGAATTCACCGTTAAAATATGTTAATTCTTGCATAGGAGCACCTCTTTTTCTTTTCGTTACTCTATCAAGTGGTAATCATCATGGACTTATTATAACACAATTACTTTCAAATTTTCACACTTTACTTTGTGAAAGATATTAATTAGATATACAAAAATCCGCTAGGATACCATAGTTAAAAACTATATCCTAGCGGATGTATTGCATATATTATTTTAATACTAAATCAGCACCACAGAGCTAGTTAGTACTATGGCCGATACGAAAGTACTAATACCAATTAGGACTCTCTATACAACAAAAGCTTTCTGATTATACTAGTGCCCCAGTACAAATTTACGAATAGACTTAGGTAAGTAATTGAAACCTACCGTAGTCAAATAGGATAATGCCAACGCCATGGCATACATAACGAGAACATTGACCACCGTGTACAAGAAATTGTATTTAACCATCACAGCAGATATGATTAACAGCCAGAACGGATGTGTTAAATAAATGCCATAGGACTTATCCCCTATCTCAGACCAAATGGATTCCATAGTCACATTCATAGGTAGTGTTTGGAATAGGAATAAACTAAACATCGTTCCCAAACCAGTATAAAGAACACCCATCGGACTCATTTGATGTACCGTATAAATTGCTTCTAGCACCGTGTAATGCCATACGTCCATGACATAGTAATAGGATCCAAGCATCAATAATACAGATCCTACCGCACTAGCACCTAAAAGATAACGATAGCGCCACATGTATTCACAGACCGTTTCATATCGTTCAGCACATACAGCACCTAAAAGGAAAATCCACACATAATGAATTACCCAATAGTTGAGTCGCATATCGAAAAGATATTTAAGAATCGGCTGATTACTTAGATTTTCCGTTACCCAACGGCCAAGCATATACGATGATACATAATCAATAGCGACTTGGACAACAAATAATAACACCATCCAGAACACAGGTCGCTTGAGGATGACTTTCACCATTGCCCGCCATAACGGCATCATCACGTAGAACCATAGCAAAATAACCATAAAATACAAATGATACATAGAGGTACCAAAGAGTAGATTTATCGCCAATGGACCCGGACGTAAATTGCCGAGGTTGTGCGCCGTCAATCCCGTATAGAGCAAGTAAAAGATGGACCACGTAATATATGGAAATAGCACCACCTGAATGCGGCGGTGCATAAATTCCTTATATGAGAATGGTCCCTCTACCGAGGTATGATAAAACAAACCAAATGCAGAGAGGAAAAAAAACGCAGGCACTCCAAAGCGAGAGAGAATTTCTAACACGCTGATGAGTTCTAAATTTACAAAAGGATTTTGCAATGCGTAAGATCCTACGTGAATGCCGATAACACCGAGCATACAGAGACCTCGCATATAAGTAATTTCCGGTAAAAATGCTTTTTTCATAGCCATTCCCTATTCATTATTGACCAGGTGCAGCGGCAGGTGTCGGTACGACACGTGGGCCTTGAGACTCTGTAGCTGGTTGTTTAACTACAGGAGATTCAGGTGCAGCTTTTTGAGGCTCTGCAGCTTTTTCAGGTTGAGCAGGTTGTGCTGGTACAGCCTGACCATTTGCTTTAGCTGCCGCTTCTGCCTTAGCCTTAGCTTCTGCTTCAGCCTTAGCTTTTGCTTCAGCTTCTCGTTTCAAGCGCAATTCTTTTTCAAGAGGTACCACTGGTTTATCATAAACAGTGATATCCGTTTCAAATAGACGCCCCCATGGGAATGTAGCTTTTACTGTACGAGGATTGATTTTAAGGTATTTTTCAGCGAAATCTTGAATGCGTTCACCTAAGTAACTTTCAAGACGTTCATTTAATTCACCAGAGTAACGAACATTATCTGTTCTAATAGAATCTTGCATACGATAAATATCTTTACGGATATTTGCTTGATATGCCCAATTATCCAAATATTGTTGCGTCAACATATCACGATGACCTTCTGGGCTCATAGATTTAAGCAATACTCCTTGAGCAATAGCGTAACCTACTGTGTTACTTGCTGTATTCCAACCATTATACGCACCGATTTTGTACAACAGATCTCGTTTATACATAGCGGATACTAACGTATTGTCTGCACCATTATTGAAAGCAATATCTGCAACGCTTACATTCACACCAGAATCAACAGCTTGTTGAATACGATCTACGAAAGCATTTGTAGAGTTGGAAATCATTGGGAAGTTTTCAAAGTTTTCAGATTCACCTGTGCTCGTAGTAAGAGGTGTATTAACAGCCAATAATACAGTTGGTTTGCCTTGTGTCACCATCGTGCCACCTACAGCCTCAACGTGTTGTGCAATCGTTTTATCGATAGTTTGGTCTTCGTAACCTGGCAATGTTTTACCGCCACCACCGAGTGGATAGATTACGGAGAATGTTGGTTTTTCTGTGCTCATATCGGTACGGGAACGCGCCATCAACAAGAGACCGAGTTGGTCAGCACCAGGGAAGCTACCATATTTTTCAACAGAAATATCCTTGGAATATTTGTTGAGGTAACGACCTTCTAGTGCGGATTGAGATAATTGAGATGTATCATCATGACCTAATGCAAAGTAGTCGAATACACCACTGCGAGTTTCATCAATCAACTCTTTGTTGATTTTCATATTTTTTTGACGGCGGTCAAACCAGTCTTGCAAGTATTCCACAGGAACGGAGGCTTGTAGGCTCATCATTTTTTGAGTTTCTTCTTGTGTTAAGGAGCCAGAATCCAATTTATCTTGTAATGCAGCGATTTGGAAGATAGTTGGACCATACTCCGCATAATAAGCCGGTTCAGTACCGCCACCACTCGCACGCGGAGAACGCATTACCGTACCAAAACCATAGATGCGTACATTTTTATTACGCGCTTTTAAACCTTCAATACGTTTCAAGCGATTTTGCAATGTGCTAAGAGGAATATTATGTTTACGAGAATCTACAAGGCCTCCATAAATAAGAGTATCTGTACTTAATACCATAACATCAGCACGACCTGCATTTTGTTCTACCCAAGCCATAATTTGGTCTGCTTGACCTTGATACGTCTTACCAGAAATCAAATGTTGAGGTGGTGTCAACACAGTCATACCCGCCTCACGAGCTGTATCAACTGTATATTGCAAGCTTACAGGGCGATCATCTTGAGGTACATATAATACGGTTTCTGCATCAATATTGATGGATGTACCTGTAGCAATGGCTGTAACCATTAATGCTACTTTCAACCATTTATTTGTCATAAAGCAAATCTCCTTCTGTGTACACGAGTACTCTCGACTCGAAAATTAACTCTTATATAATACTCTTTTTTTCTGACCTTTTTATGAAATATTTAACAGTATAATTATATCATTTACTTGTTATTTCTCAAATGCAGCGCCTTTAGCTTTAGCGCACTTTGGGTAAGCTCCAATTATATTTAATAGCTAGTAGACGAATAACTAGTACAACAGTAAAAGCACCATATACAGCCTCTCCAACCCAGTTAGAAATAACCATTAAGTAATAAACGATACCCCCAATAACACTAGGCAGAGCGTACACGTCTTCTTTCAAAACAGACGGAATCCGTTGAGCCAGCATATCTCGGATAATGCCGCCACCAACAGCAGTAATAGTTCCTAATAAAACAATGAAAATTGGCAACTCTGGATATAGTTTAAATCCTGCAGATGCCCCAGTTACTGTAAAAGATGCCAACCCCACTGCATCGGCCAATAAATAGCTTGCTCGACTACGAGGGCCCATAGCATGCTTGCGATAACGGCTGTTATACATAATAAATACGATAATTGTTACGGAAATAACCACTGTTACATATACTATATTGCGTAATGAGTTCGGTGGAAAATACCCCAAGAGAACATCCCGTACAATACCACCACCGATTGCCGTGGCCAGTGCCAATACAGCCATACCAAATATATCCATTCTCCGCGCCACCCCAACAAGTGCTCCGGAGATAGCAAAAGCAATAGTGCCAATCATATCAAATATATACCAAATAATATCCATAATACCCTCACACAATCTATTCGCATAACTGCGTACACTATGATAGACTTTATGTAAGATATTATACATTAAGAGGTATGAGAATGACAAAAGACATTACACCTATAGAGATTAAAAATATGGATGAGCGTACTCGGGACGAGTATTTCATGGCGTTTGCCCTAGAGGAAGCTCACAAGGCCTATGACTTAGGAGAAATTCCTATCGGCGCCATTTTAGTTCAAAACAATACAATCATTTCACGCCACCATAATCGCCGCGAATTAGATCACGATGCAACGGCTCATGCAGAGGTGCTCGTCATCCGAGAAGCATGCGGTGTGCTCAAGCGCTGGCGGTTGACTGGTTGTACCCTGTATGTTACGATAGAGCCGTGTCCGATGTGCGCTGGAGCCATTATCAACAGTCGTATTGACCGTGTTGTATATGGTGCAAGTGATTACAAAGGAGGCGCTGTAGAATCTCTTTTCAATGTACTCTCTCACCCTGGTTTAAATCATGAGCCTGAATTAGCATCTGGGGTCCTTGGTGATGAATGTAGCCAAATCATGAAAGACTTTTTTAAGGAGCGCCGTAAAACACGGAGGAGTACCCAAGAGGCTGAAGGGTCCGCACTCGAAATGCGGTAGGTCGGGCAACCGGCGCGGGGGTTCAAATCCCTCCTCCTCTGCCATATAAAATATATAAAGCGCTAACCGTGGTTAGCGCTTTTTTGCGAAGGGACCACTACTATGAAAAAATATTACCCTTATCTCATTACAGTGAGTCATATGATTAATGACTCTTGCCAAAGTGTATTGCCTGCCCTCTTGCCACTGTTCATCTATACCTATGGACTCAGCTTAGAACAAGCGGGCTTTCTTATCTTAGCCAATACAGCGTTATCTTCATTATTACAACCATTATTAGGGTATCTTTCTGACAAGATCAATCAGCCTCGACTCATCGCCTTAGGTGTTTTACTCTCTGCTTGTAGCACAGGTGTTATGGGTTTTGTCACTTCCTATGAAAGCTTACTTGTTTGTGCCACCTTAGCCGGTGTGGGGTCTTCTATCTTCCACCCTGAAGGGGCAAAGATCATGAACCGCCTCGGTGGCGGCAAAAAAGGAAAAGCCATGGGCACCTTTGCTATCGGCGGTAGCTCTGGTTTTGCCATCGGCCCACTCTTTGCTGGCTCTATTGCCTATACAGTAGGTCCGCATGGATTGGCGGCTTTCACCGTGGTAGGTCTTATCATATCAACGATTTTATTCATCCTCATGCCTCGCATAGTAGCTCATGCACGCACTATCGACCAAGCGGTAGCTACAGAAAACCCTACACTTGTAGACAAACCACTCAAAAATTACTGGAAATACTTTGGTATCTTGTTCGTTATCATCCTAAGCCAATCGGTAAACTTCCGCGTTATCAATGCATTTATTCCTATCTTCTGGACTCGTGAACTCGGCACTAGCCCAGAACAAGGTAGCTTTGCATTAACCATATTCTTTAGTATAGGCATCTTCATGACATATATCGGCGGTCTATTAGGCGATAAATATGGTCCTATCAAAATCATTAGACTATCCCTATTAATTTGGTTGCCAGCTATGTTCCTATTAACGGAAGTGCCAGCCTTCTCCCCTGTCATCATGATGCCTGTAGCCTATCTGCTACTACTCATGATTGGCGCTGCAAAAGCCATCAGTTATAGCCCAGTCATTGTACTAGGTCAAACATATCTAGCTAAAAGCATCGGCTTTGCCTCTGGTATTACCCTCGGCGTGAGCCAAACTATTGGTGGTATCATCGCACCTGTAGTAGGTAACCTTGCGGATACCTATACTTTACCTGCCGCTATGATGACACTTGTACCATTCCTAGTAGTGGGTCTTGGGGCTTCATTGATACTTAAAGATCCTAAAAAATTACAATAAACAAAAAAGAACCCTTCGCGTGAATTGCACCCCAAAAATTGGACACAATTTTTGAAAGTACAGAAACCAACGAAAGGTTCTTTTTATATTCAACTAAACACATCACATACAGTTTAGTGTTTTAGCATTTCATTCAATATAACTACGTCCGTTTCTTTCATACCTTGTGCCACAGCACCAATACTGCGGATGGTTTCATCAACGGAGTATGCTACAAGGCCATCGCCTTTTTGGTAATTTTTATTAAGGCGAGCTTGCTTATATCCCATAAAAGCACCATCAAGAGAAATCGCAATTTTACCTGCACAGGATGGTTTTGCACCATCGCATACGATACCCGATAAACTTGCAAGCCCATTTACAAGAGTGTTCTCGATTATATCTTTGCTATCACCTTTCAAGAAAGCTATGCCTGCTACACTTACCACACCAGCAGATACAACGCCACAGTATGCAGACAATTTACCAATACCAGATTTAACGTAAAGCGTTAACAAGTTAGCAAAGACGAGCGCTCGATACAATTCATCATCGCTTTTACCAAGTTCCTCGGCAGTCGTAATGATTGGTACAGATACCGTTAAGCCTTGGTTACCAGAGCCAGAGCAAATAACTACAGGCAATGGACATCCGCTCATACGCGCATCAGAGCCGGCCGCGGCACGAGCCTTGCATTTTGTTTCAAGAGATGGATTTTCATCGTCCAATAATAATAATTGACCAATGTTAGCACCGTAATCATTGGACAGACCTTCCTTAGAAATAGCAGTATTATACTCAACTTGTTGTTTTATTTGGGGAAGGATACCAGAAATATCACCGGTTAAGGCAAATTTATAAATGCTATCGAAAGTCATGGCATATTCTGTTTTAGCCGCTTTCTTGATTTCATTGACTGTTTCAGAGACAATCTCGCCATCTACTGATACATATGTTACATTCGTATGGTCATTTTCAATGCGAACAACCGCTGTATGTTCATCTGTTTCTGCAGTGATTTCTATATATAGATTATCTACACCTTCAGCGAGTGAAACGGTACAGAAGTTAGCATCAAGCAATGTGCCAAGCCATTTGCGATCTTCGTCTGTAGCAGATTCTAATACCTCTAGTTCACGCTCTGGATGACCTACAATAGCACCCAGTGTAGCAGCCGCCGTTAGTCCTTTTCGTCCCCCAGAATTTGGAATGACTACAGATTTTACATTTTTAATAATATTCGCGCTGCATCTTGCGTGAATACGGTTAGGAAATTCATCTAAAACAGAGACTGCCTTCGCAGCCGCATAAGCCAATGCAATTGGCTCAGTACAACCGAAGGCAGGACGCATCTCTGACTGTAACAAAGAAATATAATTCATCTTATACTTCCGCAATAATTTCCACTTCCACCAAAGCACCTAATGGAAGGTCTTTTACGGCTACGCAAGAACGAGCTGGTTTAGAAGTGAAATATTTAGCATACACTTCGTTGAATGCTTTGAAGTCAGCGATATCAGCCAAGAAACAAGTTGTTTTAATAACTTCGGAGAAGTCTGAACCTGCTTCAGCCAATACAGCATCAATGTTTTTACATACTTGTTCAGTTTGCTCTACGATGCCACCATCAACAATAGAACCAGTTGCAGGATTGAGTGGAATTTGACCAGAAGCGAATAACAAACCGCCTACTACTTTAGCTTGAGAGTAAGGACCTACTGCTGCTGGTGCTTTTTCTGTGAAAATTGTTTTCATGATAATTCTCCTTTTATAAATAAATATAAATTAATATGACTATGTTTAAGGCGCAAAACTCATTTTATTGCCTCGATATATATGACTTACCTCAATATATCACATATTACATAAAAATACGTATATAACCTATTATTTAATTGATTTAAATGCATTATCAAATATTGGTTTGAAATAATCACGTTGTACATCAGTTGTTATACCTACATACAACACCGGTTTTCCTGGCTTCAACACAAATGCAGCATTTGCATAGAGTGGAGTTTGTACATTTCCATCTGCATATAACAAGCGAGAGCTTGCAGCATACGTTTGATATTTTGTGCCAGCCACCGGATGTACTTGTTCTGCATTTTCTACGGTTAGAGTTCTAAGTGTCTTAGGCATAATCGTTGCTTTTTGGGGATCACGACTAGACACATTAATAGGTCCATTCAAAGGAACTACTGTTGTGCTAGTAGGAATCTGTTTATTTATTGTTCCTAATAAAAGTTGCTCTGTTACAGGATCAATTTGACCTTTATCAAAAGCGGTCATAGCAGCTATAAACATAGGGTCATTAGCCTTTTCTTTAGCCACTTGTTGCGCTATTTGTTTAACATCTACAGCTACTACGAATGCATCTTTTTGACCAGTTTTATCTGCCCCTTGTAATTGGTATACATCAAAATTAGTACCAAAATTTTGGAAAAATTCTTTAGCCATCATATTGGTCATCGTAGATTTTGAGGGATTCTGTTGCATTTGTTTCTCTACAAAATCACGAGTATTTGTTTTAGACGCAGAAACAATATTTACATTATTAGGTACTACCATAGAGCCCCCAATAGTTTGTACATCCTTGGCAAAACTAATACTTGATACAGTTCCTAATAAGCATGCAGTGCAAGCCAATACTTTCAAAGATTTCATATTATTTACCTCCCTTGAGAGATTGTGTTTGATACATATGATTCAATTCATTAGTCCAATAATCATGACTAGAGTCGTCAGACATTAAAAGCTGTAAAGATACACCCTTATCTGTAGGAACAGCATATCCAATTAAGGAGTAAGTGTTTCTAAAGCCATCATAGCTAAGACCACCTCGCAAATCACCAGTCACAGCCGTACCATAGCGCGTTTGAACAGGTTTATACGCTACATGAGTTGCATCGACACGCAATTGTTTCGTCATAAACTCAACATAGGAAATGAACTCTTGTTTATCCTTTGTAGATGTTTTCTTATCTGTAGCAAGCATTTTATCAACAGCGCCCATAATTTGAGCAGGTATTTTATCATTTATCATCTTCAAATCTTTTGATAACTTAGTACCTTCAACCGTGTTGCTTTTTAAGCCTTGTAATTGTTGTTGAGCCGTTTCTTTAGAGTAAGATTCCACATGTTTAGAGATGGAGTGCTTTAATGCAGCCTTTTCCGCATCTGATCCCTTCTCTAAAATAGTTTTATTCATACCTATAACTTGATCAATAGCATTTTTAGAATAGTTAATAACAATTAAACTACCTGTATGATGACCTTGTTTATCAGTACCTTGCAATTGATAGAAGGAGTAACCCTCAAGAAAATCCCCCTTCACTGGTTCAACAGCTACACCAGTCTGTGCTTTCACAACATTATTAATAGTATCAACAGCAGATTTATTTGCTACTTTGAGAAATTTATCTTGTTCTTGATTACGCAATCTTGCATCAGTAGAAATGTGCATAACTTCTACAGCTTTCACAGTTGGGGAGGTACTGCCGTACATACCATAACCTAAATCAACCGTATCAGCACATGCCACTGCCCCCATACCCACAGTTAAACAGGTAGCACAAGCCAATGTCATCATCTTTTTATTGAGAGTTCTCATAAGACACCTCACCTTTTTAACAATACACTATGTATAGATTGTTAGATAATCTGTGCAGTATATATTAAGAGTTTAAAAGATAATCTATACTGCATATATAAATTATTATACTATATCGACATATATAACTGTATAGTATAATTTACAAGCTTATCTTTCTGCTATACAATACATAAATAGACATGTAAAGATGATATATGTATGAGAAATGGAAAGGAGTGCACACTCGGTGTGCTTTTAATATGATACAAGAATTAATTCCCCTCACCAGGCCTCGCACATTAGCTGCCGCATTAGGGCCTACTATTTTAGGTGCCGCCTTTAGTTATTATGCATTTGGTGCCGTTCAGGGCACAGGGCTAGCTATATTCCATACGATACTTATATTCTTAGCAGTTGTAACCGCCCAAATTGTAGCAAATTTATGGAATGAATATAAAGACTTTAAATCTGGACTCGATGCTGGTCAAAAGATAGGTAATGCTGGTTCTATCACGCGTGGCGCTATAACACCAGAACTCATTATAACGATGATTAAAGTACTCATGTTTGTACCCATTATCATTGGTCTTTATTTATCTGCTACTATAACTTGGTATTACATCCCTATAGGCTTCTTATGTATTCTAATTAGTTTCCTTTACTCTGGCGGTCCAAAACCAATTTCTCGAACACCCTTTGGAGAAATTTCCTCTGGTATCGCTATGGGTTTTGCCATCGTACTCATTACAGGCTATGCCTGGACACGAGAATTATCCTTAGCTCTGTTAATTCCTGCAATTCCATCTACATTGTTAGTTGGTTCCATCATGTTGACGAATAATATCCGAGATATTAGAAATGATGAAAGCCATGGACGTTACACATTGCCAATCGTGCTTGGTCGTGAAAGAGCGCTCAGCTTAATGAGTATCTCATATATTTTCAATTTTATTTGGATCATTGCTTGGATTATAATAGGCCATATGACATGGTTCGCCTTATTAGCATTCCTTGCGGCACCACTAGCTTTCAAAACAATTCATACATTATCTACCAATACAGATGAGTTCCAATTAGATAAGGCTATGGGCACTACCGCTGGGGCAGCCATGATTTACCAACTAATGTGGGCGATTGGACTTATTATGGGCAAATTGTTTTAAAAATGAATATACTTATATTATAGGTTCTCCATAGTTTTTAGTTATGGAGAACCTATAATAATTCCTTCTTGATAGATAGGAAATTATTTAGTACTATAGATTTAATATTTTATATGTAATTATTGTATAAGGAGTGTGTGTAATGAGAAAATTTTTAGCATTAGCAGCTACTGTAATCCTTGGCGGCGCTTTATTAATCGCAGGCTGCGGTAACGACAACAAACAAGCTGCTAGCGATGGTAAACAAGTATTAAAAATTGGGGCAACAGCAGTACCTCACGCAGAAATTTTGGAACAAGTTAAACCGATTTTAGCAAAAGATGGTATCGAATTAAAAATCACAGAATTCACTGATTACAACACACCTAACTTGGCTTTAGGGGACAAAGAAATTGATGCCAACTTCTTCCAACACGTACCTTACATGGAGGAATTCGCAAAAGCTCACAAACTTGACTTAGTATCTGCTGGTGGTGTTCACCTTGAGCCAATGGGTTTATACTCCCGTAAAATCAAAGATTTGAAAGATCTTCCAAAAGGCGCTAAAATCGCTATTCCTAATGACCCTACAAACGGTGGTCGTGCATTATTGTTGTTACAAAAGCAAGGTCTAATTACATTAAAAGACTCTACAAACATCTTATCTACCGTACAAGATATTACTGCGAACCCTAACGAATATCAATTCGTAGAATTAGAAGCAGCACAAGTGCCTCGTTCCCTTGACGATATAGCCTTAGCAGCTATCAACACTAACTTTGCATTAAACGCAGGTCTTAACCCTGGCAAAGATGCATTGGCGATTGAAACTAACGATTCCCCTTACGTTAATGTCGTAACTGTACTTAAAGGTAATGAAAATGATCCTCGCATCAAAAAATTGATGGCTGCACTTCATAGCCCTGAAATTATCAAATTCATCCAAGAAAAATACCAAGGTGCTATTGTTCCTGCATTTTAAGGTATACTAAAAAGAGACCACACATAGGTGGTCTCTTTTTTACATATTATCGGCCCTAAATCTAAAAGGTAATAGTCCTTCTAAATCAACAACTGTATAGTCCCCTCTTAAATTTGCCATTATAATACGAGGTATTCCAAATTCAGAAATCACCTGACGGCAAGCACCACATGGAGCACAGGGTCCTTCCGTATCAGCAACTACAGCAAGGGCTTTAAATTTTGTTTGCCCTTCTGATACGGCCTTAAATATAGCAGTTCGCTCCGCACAATTAGTTAATCCATAAGAAGCATTCTCTATATTACACCCCTCATAGATGCTCCCATCCTCGCAAAGAAGGGCTGCGCCCACGCCAAAGTGTGAATACGGACTATACGATGTCTCACGAGCTACAATAGCCCGATTGATGAGCCTTTGAATCTCTTTTTCTTTCATATTTTGCTCCTTACTCTACAATATCAAGTATAGTATCTACTACTTTAGGTGCAGTATTGCCAATAGTAATAGCCTCTAAATAGGTCTGAGCCGCATTATTGAGTAAGCTTTCATCAGAGGCATATAGTGTGGCTATCCTTTCACCCATGCTAACGGCGTCCCCAGTTTTTTTGTGCATTACAATACCTGCACTATAATCAATAGGACCATCTTTAACCGTGCGACCTGCCCCTAGCATAACGGATGCAATGCCGCATTGTTCTGTATTCATATGGGTAATATAACCGTCTTGAGGCGACGTTACATCATAGGTAAACTTACCGATTTCCAATACTCGGTCATCATCGATAACTCTGCTGTCTCCACCTTGGGCTTCAATCATTAAGCGTAATCGTTCAAGAGCGGTTCCAGAATCTAGTGCTTGTTGCACGCGATTAAGAGCAGCTTCGTAATCACAAATATGACTCAATACGAGCATATGAGCTGCCATGATAACGCATTCATGACTTAAGTCTTCTGGTCCATTACCTTTCAACGTATTAATAACCTCTCGAATCTCCAAAGCATTTCCAATAGCATGTCCTAGCGGTCGGTCCATATCCGTCAAAATAGCCTTAACTGAACGGCCATTTTCCTTTCCAATATCGACCATTGCTTTAGCCAATTCACGAGCATCCTCTATGTTTTTCATAAAGGCGCCACTACCAACCTTTACATCTAACAAAATTGCTTGCGCACCAGAAGCCAGTTTTTTGCTCATAACAGAGGATGCAATAAGAGGGATGCTATCAACAGTTCCCGTCACATCGCGCAAAGCATATAGCTTTTTATCAGCAGGTGCAAGCCCTTCCGACTGACCTATAACAGCAAGACCGATTTTATTAACTTGATCGATAAAAGCATCTTGCTCTAAAGATACCTTTAAATTTGGAATAGATTCCATCTTATCAATAGTGCCACCTGTATGACCAAGTCCACGTCCAGACATCTTAGCCACCTTGCCGCCACAAGCGGCTACGAGAGGCGCAATAATAAGTGTTGTCTTATCCCCTACACCACCTGTACTATGTTTATCTACGGTAATCCCATCAATATTGGACAAATCTACCATATTACCTGATTGAGCCATAGCCAAGGTCAAGGTTCCTAGTTCGCGAGCGTTCATACCATTAAAAACTATGGTCATCAAGAGCGCACTCACTTGATAATCAGGGATTTCCCCCTTTACATAGCCATCTATGACAAAGCGGATTTCCTTATCTGATAACGGCAAGTTCGCTCTTTTCTTCAGAATAATATCATACATACGCATAGTTACACCGCCATTCTAAGAAACCACCTAAGCATAGCCTAGGTGGTTTTCTATTATACTTCTTCGTTCAAGTGATTCTTTAGCAACTCTACAGCTGCACTGGCTCCAATTCGACTACAACCTTCTGCAATATAGGCTTTCATATCCGTAATAGAGCGAATACCACCTGCGGCCTTAATCTGTACATTAGAACCAATATACTTTTTAAAGAGTCTAATATCTTCAAGGCTTGCACCGCCGCTACCAAATCCAGTAGATGTTTTAATATAGTCTGCACCACCATTTGTAATACATTTGCAAAGCGCTACCTTTTCAGAATCTGTAAGATAACAAGTTTCGATAATAACCTTTAAAATCTTATCGCCACAAGCCTCCTTAAGTGCTGCAATTTCGTTCGTTACCGCTTCAAAATCACCTTGCTTTACATCTCCAAGATTAATAACCATATCAATTTCAGAAGCGCCCTCTTCAATAGCCTGTTTCGTTTCGGCTACCTTTACCTCTGTTGTTTCATACCCTAAAGGAAAGCCAATAACGGTACATATGTTAAGTTCTGGATATGCTTCATGGGCAGATGCTACAAAGTCTGGAGGAATACAAACAGATGCAGTTTTATACCTTAAACCAGCCTCACAGACTTCTTTTATATCATCCCATGTAGCTGTAGGACGCAATAATGTATGATCTACATAAGCTAATAATTCTTTACCCAACATAGTACCTCTCCTTACTAAAAGAACGACATTTGCTCTGGTTCTGGCTCTTTATGTAATGCATCTTGAGCAGAGCGATTTTTATCATCAATGAATGGTTCTAACGGTACACCTGTAATCTTTAATAAATCTGGTAAGCTATTAACGCCTTTTAACTTAGCAGCTTCTAATACAACCTTTGCACAAGTCTCCGCATCATCCAGTGCATAGTGATGCTTAAACTCAACTCCAATGTATGCAGCCATTGTATTCAACTTATGATTAACTAAATCAGGCCATACAGCGCGTGAAAGCTTAACAGTGCATGCATAATCTATTTCTGGCCAAGGGATTTTATAATAATCTAAGGTAGCACGCAATACGTTCATATCGAATTTCGCATTATGAGCCACCATAATATTTCCTTTTAAATGATTTTCATAAATGGCATTCCACAACTGATCAAAGGTCTTTTCATGAAGAACATCCTTCGGTTGGATACCATGAATTTCAATACATTCATCATCAAAACTCATAAACGGGGGTTTAATGAGACTATAGGCTTTCTTTGCAATTTGTCCATCCTTTACGGTAATAACCGCCAAGGAGCACGCACTGTTTTTAAATTTATTAGCTGTTTCAAAGTCTAATGCAACAAAATCTAACATAGGACTCCTTTCAAAATCTATATATAAGAATTATATTCATTTACTCTACTTATTATAGCATGAAATAGACTATAATCTACTGTTCAAAGGTGACCAATAATCACCTCATTTACACCAATTTTAATTGACAGATAGGCCCTCAGTATGTGAAAATTATTTAGATATGTATGTAGTATGGAGGTTGCAACATGGCAGATGACAGATTAATCGTTGCCCTTGACGTATCCACAATGGATGCAGTGAAAGAAATCGTATTATCCCTCGGTGATTCGGTTAGCTTTTACAAGGTCGGTATGGAGCTATTCTATGCCGAAGGAGCAAAAACAATTCGTTTTTTACAGGAGCAAAACAAACAGGTATTTCTTGATTTAAAATTGCACGACATTCCAAATACCGTAGCCCATGGCGTTTCTTCTTTAACACGTCTCGGTGCTAGTTTAATTACTCTACATGGTCAAGGTGGACCTGTCATGATGAAAGCTGCTGTTGATGCAGCTCGTGAGAGTGGGGAGAAACTAAGCGTTGAGCGACCAAAATTATTAGCCATCACTGCTTTAACCAGTTTCGACGATGAATCTTGGACTGCTATCGGTGGTCAGCTACCAATTTCCGACCAAGTCATTCGCCTTGCAAAACTCGCTAAAGACTGTGGTATGGATGGTGTTGTATGTTCCGCATTAGAAGCTAAAATGATTCGCGAAGCATGTGGCGATGACTTTCTCATCGTCACCCCTGGTATTCGTCCTTCCTTTGCAACAACAGACGACCAAAAACGGGTTGCTACACCAGCTAGTGCATTACAAGATGGAGCATCTCGCCTCGTTATTGGTCGCCCTATTACACAAGCCGAAAAACCTCGTGAAGCGGTTCGTTTAATTATTGAAGAAATGGAGAAAGTATCCAAATGATGACAGAACAAGAAGTAAAACAATTACTGATCGACACTCAAGCTATTTTAGAAGGTCACTTCCTTTTGACATCTGGTCTCCACAGCCCAATGTATGTTGAAAAATTCAACGTATTGCAACATCCTAAATATACTGAAGCACTTTGTAAAGATTTAGCTGAACGCTTCCGCGATCAAAATGTAGAACTTGTTATTGGTCCCATGACTGGTGGCATTTTACTAGCTCACGAAGTTGGTAAGGCTCTTGGCACTCGCGCCATCTTCACAGAACGTGAAAAAGGCGTTATGACATTGCGTCGTGGCTTTAAAATCGAGCCAGGCACAAGGGTACTTATCGTTGAAGACATCGTAACTACTGGTGGTTCTGTACAAGAAGTAGTAAATGTTGTAAACCAATCCGGTGGTGAAATCGTAGGTGTAGGCCTTCTTGTTAACCGTTCTGGTGGCAAAGCAGAATTCGGCGTTCCTCACGAAAAAGTACAAGCATTACTCAACCTTGAGGTGCCTACATATAAACCTGAAGAATGCCCTCTTTGCAAAGATGGCGTAGCTATGACAGAACGTGGTTCTAAACACATCAAATGAAATTATAAACAGATACAAAAAGAGCTCCTTCACTGAGGAGCTCTTTTTGTTTGTGTGTAGTTATTGTGTGTAAGAGAGAGATTCTGATACGAATGTATCACATAGAGTGTGTGGCTCTATGGTGGCCATGAATGCACTTTCACGACCACGTTCTCTAATATCTCATAAGAGAAGTAAACTCATAAAATATGGTTAGTTTTGTGAAGTTTGTGGTGCACCTTGACCAGCTGGTTGTTGTGGTACAGTTCCATTAGGTTGACCACCTGGAAGAGGTTGACCTTGTGGAGGCACTTGACCACCTTGAGGTGCGACCTGACCATTTTGTCCTTGTGGAATCATCTGACCATTAGGAGCTACAGGTTGACCATTTTGATGCATATGTTCACCATTGTTTGGACCCATACCATTTTGGGGCATCATTTGATTATTTCCATCCATCATATGTTGGTCCATATGCATATTAGAACCATCATGTCTATGTGGTTTTCTAAACTGTTGTTCATTCGTTTTCATCCATTCACCAAAATTAGGTAAATCATTAACTGCAAAGGATGTAACTGCCCCAACAGCACAAATTACGGTTAAAATCGCTGTTATTATAATTCGTCTCATAAATCCTCCTTAGTCCACATTGCGGAAGTAACGTTCACGCACACCGCGAAGCTCTGTACCAACAAAGACGCATGTAAGTCCACCAAATAAACCTACACCACCAAGTGCCACTAGAGTTACAATGGACAATACTGGAAATGCAGTAACATTCTCAAATGGTTGCCATGAGCTACCTAGTAAGAACAAGATAGCCGGTGTAATAATGAATATAAGAGCACCTACAATATAGGATAAGGCACTTCCAATAGAGAGCAAGGTCTTAGATGCTTTTTTAGCCATCCCCGGTAATTGAGGTAAAAGACGCTCTTTATAATCATCAAATCGTGCATAAATTTCCTGCATATTAACGGATTTACTTTCACTGCCATCTTGATTCATTGTATCTGTAATGATACCTGCATCTACGTAGGATGCATATATTTCCTCTGGAGTCCCTAAGGATTTAATGATCTCACTATCGGTAAGCCCTTTTTCATAACCTACCGCAAAATGCTCTTCATAAACCTCTATAATACTCTCCACATCTGCAACACGCGCTTTTTTAAATATATTACGCAATGCATCTAAAAAGCTATTTTTGTTCATTATAGTCAACTCCTTTCAACAGCATATTGATAACACCAGAAAATTCATCCCATTCTTGACGCATCTTGTTATATGCTGCACGGCCTTCGTTCGTGATATGATAGTATTTCCTTGATGGGCCTGTAGAAGACTCCTTTAAATACGTTTCAACATACTTTTCTTTTTTCAGTCTATTAAACAATGGATATATCGTTCCTTCAGATATTTCAATATATTCCGAAATGGTGCTTACGATTTCGTATCCGTAGCGATCATTTTGTGTTAATAATGCTAGCACCAGCATGTCCATAACACCTTTTTTTAATTGAACTTGCATAGTTCCTCCCTTTTAGGCTGTGCTTGCCTGCCAATGTGAAAGCTCTCTTACGGTCACTATCATGTACTGACAAATACATAATAACATAAGGTACCTCGGAACGCAAGGTACCTTACAAAATAATATTGAAAATTAATATATTTTTTTCTTCTTTCTATACTAAAAATACAGTTAATTTCTGCATTTATAGAAAAAAAATTTTTCAAAAAATTTCTTATTTATCGTATTTTTTATACAAAATCTATTAAAGTACTCTATTATAACAAAAAACCCTCATCTAAAAGATGAGGATTTTCTAACACTACAAAAGAAAGTAGTGCATTATTGAAATACTTAATTAAGTCTTATTTACTAGATTCTAATTTGAAGACGCTTCCCCTAATTTAAGCTGTGCGCTCTTCATTTTGCCGTTATGAGTATAGGATATCAAAATTATATCTCCAGGGCTCTTAGCATCGATTTGCTCTTTTAATTCGAGTAATGTAGTAATATCCTTACCATCAATTTGCGCAATCGTATCCCCTTCTACGAGGCCAGCCTGTGCAGCAGGACCATTTGAATCAAGTTGCACAATAAGGAGTCCATCACCTTCATAGGTTACATTATTACGAGCTGCAGTTTGACGGTCTACAGCCCATACCCCAATATAAGGACGAATGACCTTACCATTTTTAATAATAGAATCAACAATTGTCATCGCAGAATTAATTGGAATGGCAAAGCCCATACCTTCAATTCCCTCTTTAGAGATTTTGGCGCTATTAATACCAATTAACTCTCCATCTGCATTAATAAGAGCACCGCCTGAGTTACCTGGATTAATGGCTGCATCAGTTTGAATCAATGGGAATCGTTGACCTTGATCATCAATTGTACGTGCTAAGGCACTAATAACACCAGAGGTAACTGAACCTTTAAACTCAAGACCTAAAGGATTGCCAATAGCAATAGCTGGCTCCCCTACTTGTAAGGAGTCAGAGTCACCAATTTTTATAGGTTTAATATCTTTTGGAGGTTTAATTTTTACAACTGCTAAATCCGTCTGTGAATCTGAACCTATAACGGTCCCCGTCACCGTACTGCCATCAGACAATGATACTGTAACCTCCCCATTTTTAGCCCCCGCCACAACATGTTTATTTGTTACAATATGTCCATCATTATCGATAAGCACACCAGACCCAACACCTTCTCCAGCATAGATAGTACGGTTAAAAATATCCTTTTGAAATACTTGTGTTGTAATCCCTACTACAGCAGGCCCAGATTCTTTAGCCGCTTGTACTACATAGGTATTACGTGTTTCAGTAATAGGCTTAGTCTGTTTAGTTTGTTCTCTCACGTTTGTTGGTTGCGTATTAACAGGGCTGCCAAAGAAATAGTATCCTCCGCCTACTCCAATACCCAAAGCAAGAATACACGCAATTACTGTTTTCTTATATTTTGAAAATGTCATGTAGATCTCCTTATATTCTTCTTAATATTCTTCTACATCACCCATAACTTCTTAATGATGATTATAAAAGTTAAGATTAGAACCAAATCATAAATCATATAATTATGATGCTTTATAAATACGCCACGTCTCACACTAATTCAAATCATCTCAAAATTAATTTTATAAAATTGATTTTGATGAACCTATTATATTACGCCTGCTTTTACAATGCAAGATATCAATTTATAACTTTTCTTATAAAAATATATTTATTATAACCGTATATCCTCCACTAGATAAATACCTAGAATTCTAAAAGAAGCTATATAGAATGTATTCAACTATCTAAAGTCTAAAAAACATAAAGGGCATTCACTAGCCGTCGCTAGCAAATGCCCTTTATGCATATAGTTTGAGAGTGTAAGGACTGTTGAGAGAGAGTATATGTGATCTAGATAAGCTTTAGAGAGAACTTATTAAGAGAGAGAAGTTAAAATATTACTTATCTAGAGTCATAGTCAGCCTTACTTAAATAAGTATACATGGAATATCTAAACTATCAAAGTAACTATATAAACAATTCTTAAACCTTTGATTATATCTCTATAATAAAATCTCTATGAAGTCATATCTAATCAACAGCCACGAATAACGTGAGTATAATGTGAATGTATATTTTCGATACTAAACGAATTTATACCCTACGCCCCATACTGTAATAATATGCTTACTATCAGATGGATTATCCTCAATTTCTTCACGTAAACGATTAATATGAACCGCTACAGTTGCATAATCACCATAGGAGTCAAGACCCCATACACGAGAATATAATTCTTCTTTGCTAAATACAATATCACGGTTACGCATCAAGAATTCTAACAACTGGAATTCTTTCTTTTTGAGATGAACCTCTTTTTCATTCACCCATACTTTCATCATCTTAGGATCGAGACGAATTTCACCGGATTGAATAGCGTTAGTTTCCATTGCATCGCGCTCTGTTAAACGTTTATATTGCGCCAACATAGCTTTAATCTTCGCAATCAATACAGATGGAGAGAATGGCTTTTCAATATAATCATCAGCGCCTACGCCTAAACCACGGATTTTATCGATATCGTCAAGGCGCGCAGTTACCATAACGATTGGTACACGAACTTTGTCACGAATTTGGCGACAAACTTCAAAACCATCCATTTCTGGCAACATAACATCAAGGATAATAAGGTCTACAGGAGTATTCAATGCTGCTTCAATGCCATCTGTACCATTAGTCATAATAGTTACATCATAGCCCGCCACCATTAAATAATCACGCTCAATATTGGCAATATCCAAATCGTCTTCAATAATTAAGATATGTTCACTCATGATTCTTCTCCTTGCTTAGGAAACTCTAATATAATACGTAGACCATGTGGCCTTACATTTTCAATCATAACTCGGCCTTCAAAGATTTCCATAATTCGACGGATAATCGACAATCCTAGGCCACTACCTTCCTGAGGATTCGTACGAGACGAATCTACACGATAGAATGGGCGCATCAGACGCTCTAGAGATTCTGGCGGTACACCTGGACCATCATCACTGATGACACAATATACAAAATCATCATCACTCGTTACATCTATGACGCAATGACCAATATCGGCCATTTTATACTTAGCACTATTGTTCAACACATTCTGCAAAACTCGTTGTAACAATTGTGGGTTAGCATTGATAAAAGGTGTTTCCGTAGCTATACGAGCCTTAATCTCAAGCCCCTTCGATTGATACGGAGCTAAATGATCTTCTACAAAGTCATGCACAAACTGACCTAATTCAATCCGCTCAGACGGACGAGATTCTTTTTTATAGTTCAATGTTGTTATGAGGAATAGTTCCTCTAACATAGAATCCAAATCATTGGCCCGCTTCAAAATAATCCCCATATATCTTTTTTGTTGCTCTTCCGTTGGTGCAATACCATCACGAACACCTTCAGCATAAGCTTTAATAGCCGTCAACGGAGTTCGTATATCATGGGATATACCAGCGAGTAGCTCTTTCTGTTGTTCTTGTTCCATTTCAATCTGACGATTTGCCATTTCTAATGACTTTGTCATGTTCTTAACGTGAATCATGATAAACCGTGTAACAAATCGGTTAATAGCAAAAAATGTAACAATAAAGAGCAATATGGAAACTACGATAATATAAAAAGATACGGATTCCATTAAGCTATCACTACCATGAGTAGCACGCCTAATCGCAATATGGTATACATAGGAATGACGTCCATCGTACTTTCTCATTTCATAAACGAAAGTATTATTGGATTGATATACGATGCCCTGTAATTCAGGATTAACATCAATAAGACCAACAATGGCAGAAGCACTATAGATTTGTGGATTACCGTAGTTATACACCATGTTTCCTTGATCGAGTACTTCAACATATACTTCCTTTGGATCAAGTAGGCTATAGCTAGGCTTAACCAAGCTATTAATTAGATTATTTTCTAACCCATAAAAGGTAATGGTTTCAGTTATTCGACTGACACTTTTAAACTGTTGTTCCTGCTCAATACGCAAATAATAACCGGCATTGGCCAATATGCGCAAACCTGTAAAATATAGCAAAAATAAGATAATTGCTATTAAAATAGGTACAACAAACAGCACAACATTGGATATCCAAATTCGTATTTGTAAATTCACAGGATTACCTCAATATCATAAATAGTAGATACTCTCTATAGTTTACGCTATTTTTAATGCTTAACGCAAGTAAAACACGCAAATATCCAACATGTTTTTCACGATTCTTTCATACGTAGTTTATAATTGACTGATTATTCAAAGGTACCTCGACCCTTTTAATATCTTATGCTTTTCGTAATAATTATATTTTCACACGCCTCCATGTATCTTATGGCGATATGAAAAATGGTAATATCTGATATTTCATCAGTTTCTTAGTTTCCTCTTTTAATAGGAACTTGTCTATACTATTTATAAAAAACTAAAATATAAAACAACTATTGAATCTCTTCATTTAATAAAACAAAATATATACTGGATTATACTATTCCTCTATGAGGATAGCTTAAATATGGTCAAAAAAAAAGAGGATTCCTAAGAATCCTCTTTTAAAGTTTGAATTAACGACGATTTGCATCGAAGAAGTTAATAGCAACTTCTGGGAACATAGCGTAAGTCAATACGTCTTCGTCAGTAATACCATTGTAGCCTTTGGAAGCTAAATCTTGACGGTAACCTTCCAATTCAGGTTCGATAAGATCTGCAGGACGGCAAGTGATAGGTTCTTCATCACCAATAATAGTACGACGAATATCATCGGAGATAGTACCAGGTAACGCACCATATTTACCGCGTACAAGGTCTTTAACTTCGTTAGGAACCATTTTGTAACGGTCGCCCATCATAACGTTCATCATAGCCATTGTACCAACGATTTGGGATGTTGGAGTTACCAATGGAGGGTAACCCAAGTCTTCACGAACACGTGGCATTTCATCCATAACATCGAAGAAGCGATCGCCCATACCCATTTCGTTCAATTGGTTTTGAGTATTGGACAACATACCACCAGGAATTTGGTAACGACGAACAGCTGGGATTACATCGCTAGCTGGTTTCAAGTTGAATTCTTCAGCGATTTGTTGTTTTACTTTACGGAAGTGGTCAACTAATGGAATGTATTTATCAAGGTCAAGACCAAGATCCCATTCAGTACCTTTGAACATTTCGATCATAGTTTCAGTAGCTGGTTGGCTAGTTGCATGAGCGAATGGAGAGATAGCAGTATCGATGATATCTACGCCAGCTTTAGCAGCTTCCCAGTATGTAGTACTTGCAAGGCCGCAAGTGAAATGGCTGTGCAAGTCGATTGGCAATTCGCCGAAACGTTTTTTGAAAGTAGAAACCAAATCATATGCATCAGCAGGTCCTAACAAACCGGACATATCTTTGATACAAAGGGAATCAGTACCCATTTCTACCAAAGTTTCAGCTACTTTCAAGAAGCTTTCAGTTGTGTGAACTGGAGAAATTGTGTATACCATAGCGGATTGAACGTGTGCACCAGCTTTTTTGGAATACTTAATAGCAGCTTCCATATTGCGTGGGTCATTCAATGCGTCGAAAATACGGATACGGTCGATACCATTTTTTACAGCCGCATTACAGAATGCTTCTACTACGTCGTCGGAGTAGTGTTTATAGCCCAACAAATTTTGACCGCGAAGCAACATTTGCAATGGGGTATTTTTCAAATTAGCTTTCAATTTGCGAAGGCGTTCCCATGGATCTTCATTCAAGAAACGAAGACAGCTGTCATAAGTAGCGCCGCCCCAACATTCAAGAGCTTCATAACCAATATCATCTAAAAGGCCGAGCACTGGTTCCATTTGTTCGTAGCGCATACGTGTTGCCAAAATAGATTGATGACCGTCACGAAGAACGGTTTCGCAAATTCTTAATTTTTTAGCCATGTTAATCCTCCAAATCGAAATAGTCTGTGTATGTAACTTTATACACTCATCAAACAACTATCTCATACCTATTTTTTTACGATTTTTTCGATGTCTGCTCACACTAGCCAAACGCGCTAAAATCGTAATACATACTTATATTAGACTACTTATAAAATTCTTTGTCAACAACCACATTATGCTATTTACTCATAATTTCATGTATACAAAGATGATTTTTTCGTGATGAATATCACAAAAAACTGCAGAGGAACTAGAGTTTAGCATGTATGTTTAATCAAATTAATTTTTTTGTAATTGCTCATTTTAATGAGAAACTAAAAATTATATCGTAATAATTTTTAGTTATTATCAAATACTTTTCAAAATATATCGGTATTTATAAATGTAGTAATTCGATAAACATCGGTATGCTTATGAGCTTATCAATTTTATTAATAACTTAGTCGATATTTTTAAATGCATAAACATACAAAAGAGCCTGTCCATTTACGGACAGGCTCTGACGTAATCTTTAAAATTTAAGAGTTCCCATTATACGCCTTACTTCTCAGGCTTAACCTTTTTAGGCGCAGTTTCAAGGACAATATTTTTACCTTCCCGTTTTACTTGAATAGAAAAGGCCCCTTCTCCTTCTTTAAAATACTCCATCTTGATATCAAGGAGCATTTTACCAATTATAGTCTCTACTTTTTCAGTTAAGAACTCACGGTAAAATGCATCTTCTTTTTGCTTTGGACTTTGGTGAACTACTGGCTTCTTAGCATCTCGCTCCATATTGAGCATAGTATCTTCAAAATTTTCTGTATCCTTAAAATTTTTCATCATATCCGCATCGGATAAACCTTTTTGGATTTTAAACTTTGCCATGTGTATCTCCTATCAATTCAAAAATTGCTTTTTTTACGCGTACTGGTTCAATACCAGACATACAATATTGATCAAACTTAGGACAACGTCGTTTTCGGCAGCCCAAGCAATCTAATTCATCATTTACGAGCACCTTAAAGGTTCCCGTCAGAGGTCCCCATAATTTAGGGTCCGTAGGGCCAAAGAGTGCTACTACAGGCTTATTTAAAGCTAACGCAATATGCAGAGCTCCAGTATCAGCAGTAACTATTACATCGCAACTTTCAATTAAAGCCCCTAACTCTTGAAGCGTCGTTTTCCCTAACATATTCAGTACGATTTTATCAATGCCCTCATCTGTTAGCGAGTCCATCAAGGGTTTATATTGAGTAGCCTCTTTAGGGCCACCTAAACAAACAAAATTTGCTCTATATTGAAGAGATTTAATGAGAGAATACCATTTTTCCTGAGGCCACTCTTTCGTTTCCCAAGAGGTGCCTAATACTAGACCAACGCGAAAAGGAGCTTCTACCACGCCTTGATACAAAGAAACATCATTATCAATCAATTTCCATTGCTCTTCTGCCCAACTATGTGAATTTGATGGCGCCTGAAAATCCATGTGGTACAGCGTATTAGCACTAGATTCATTTAGTGGAGAACTGCTTTCAACACCGCATTTAGCTATGTTAAGCGATGTATCTAAATTTGCATGTTCAGTAACAGCCTTTGTTAACAACTGAGCTACCTCTAAATAGCGCTTAATCACATGATCTGTACTAGGCTTCGTTTTATAGTTAGTAAACAACCAATTCAACTCTTTCGTGCCACCAAGGCCAAGTCTAATGGGGGCTCCTGAAGCTAATAGTACTAACCCTGTTATAAGACGTCCTTGCACATCAATGGCTACATCAAATTTATAAGGTTCTAATTTGGCCTTAAGATCCCACCACATGCGCCACATTGTAGGGATATGTAGTTTTTTAGAATGAGCCTCGTATTCATCCCGTTCCCAGGGAATTATCTCATCTACATAGGGATTGTCCTGTAAAAGCTCTACCATACTAGGCGTTATAATCCAATGCAACTTAGCATTAGGATACTGTTTCTTAATCCACCGCGCAGCAGGTGTAGCATGCAAAATATCACCTATGTAACTAAGGCGTACAAATAATATATTCATAGATATCCTTAGGGTACATACTATTATAGGAATAAAGCCTTTATAATGAAAGAACATTATAAAGGCTTTTTCTTAAGATTTCTTTTTACTACCACTACTATTGGATGATTTAGAAGATGTAGTATCTTCTGTTACCTTAGTAGTTTCTTCACTACCATTCTTAATGATATTTTTCACATCTGATAATGTCAACTCATTAAATGTAGTAGGGTGATTGTATTTGTAAACCGGATTGAAGCCTACACCTAATTTACCAGTGTAAACAGTCAATGCATTATTGTCCTCATCAACACGAGCAATGTAGATAGTTTTGTCCATATCAACACCGATAAAGCGGAAACGCCCTTCAGGGTTGATAACACGCCATCCCCCTTCAATGCCGTTGAACATGAATACATCCCCAGTTCTCACATTATCGTAGAAGAAGTTATCTTCATCGTAGAATACACCGATATGACCGATATCAGTAGCTTGCATGTAAACACGACGTGTATCGTAGTTAGCATCGGTACGATAAATACGATATGTATGTTCTTGAACTTTTACCTTCATATACACCACATTCGTCGCTTCAGAGTACGCAGCATCTACGATTTTACTGCCCCGAGGCAAGTCTTCAAGTTTCGTATCAACTTCATGTTCTGGATCATCCGCATTAAGACGAGCCATGACAACATCTCTGGAGTCATATAAACCCATGATAGCATAGTTACGGTCTGGCATCCAGTTAAAGTAACTAATCGAGCGACCCTTCAAATCAATATTCGTGGGTTTGCTTTCATTAGCCTTGTAAATTTTCAAAGAATTTTCTGTAACAACGGCCATGAATTGACGGTCATAGGACACATATTTAGTACCTTCTTTCACATCAGGAAAGTTTTTAGTATCGTCTTTTGATGCGCCTGCTACATTAAACTCTGTAGTCGGTGCAAACATATATTGATCAAGGTATAGGTATACCCCACCTTGCAGAAGAATACCTACCGCAAAGGCGCTCAGTACACGCGTAAAAGGTTTCATCTGTCCTCCTATTTCACGATAAACGCCGTTGGGATCATGCGTTCCCCTAACAAATCGGCTGGTTTATTTACTACTTTACCGTTGAGGTACAAAGTAGAACTAGAACCACCATCTAAATTTGCTGCAATGTAGCAACCTTTTTCAAAAAGAATATCTTGTACGTCACGCAAGGTAGCACCAATGGAGTACCCTGGTTGACGACCATCGATTACGAGGAATAGCACTGTACCATCTTTCTTTTGACCGATAGCAGTACGAGGACCTACACCCCAGCCACCATCACCTTCGGTAATCATCTTCTTACCATCAACGATAAGAGGCGGACCAAAGGTAATACCTTCCATGGCTTTCATATCACTAAGCTGAGTTTTATCATAGTTACCAGCAATAAGGTTACCAGATTTAGAGAAACCAACAAAGTCTACGTCTTCATCAGGGCCTACATCCTTACCGATAACGTACTCACCGTCATGCAAGATGAAACCATATGGCAAACGGCCTGTACCAGTACCATTAGGGTCGTGGAATCCACCGCCATTAATCGCTGCTACAGCATTATTCATTTTCGCAATATTACTTGTAGTATCGCCTTTTTCTTGAATATTAGCTGCTGTGCCTACTTGGATACGACGAGGATCAGGAATTTCTAAAATATAGCCTACATAACGAGCAGACTGGATTTTTTCAAGATTTAAAGTCTTATCTTCACGAGCATTAAATTTGAATAAATCTTGGCTTTTAACAACCCCTACAGTCCCCAAAATAGCTTGTAATTCTTCGTCATTAAACAACCACGTAATGTAATGAGGATGGCGAGATTGTAAGATAGCACCAATAACGGCGCGCTTTACATTATTAAATGGTCCAAAGAGCACCACGAAGGGTGATGTGATAACGGTAAATAAGAACACCATAATGATGAACTTTACCCAATTCTTTTTGAACAATGTATTTCTCCTTATAAATCAGTGAAATGTTCGGTACTAATGCGTTCTTCAAAATGCTTGATATCCACCGCATTGCCTACCCAAACACGCAAAATATTATATGGATTATCACCTGTATGAGCCCAGCCAGATTTCATAGCCATGCCCATCTTGATACCAGCTTTCTTAGATGCTGAGTCAGTGAATTCATTTTTATCTCCATATGGATAGCAGAACCAAGGATTATCCTTAATGCCTACTTCTTTAGCAAGTGCCTCTTGGGCCTTTGTGATATTTTCAATTTGTTTTGCTTCTGACAATTGGCCCATTTCTATATGTTGGAAACCATGATTAGCAATAGTAATGCCATTTTTGTGCATTTCACGCACTTGATCCCAAGTTAAACGAGTCCCAATATCGCCAGGATTGATAAAAACAGTTGCAGGGAATCCATATTCTTTCATAATTGGATATACAATAGAATATGTATCTGCATAACCGTCATCAAAGGTTAAAACGACAGGTTTTTCAGGCACTGCAGCGCCATTTACAACATATTCATACAATTGATCCATCGTCAATGGATTATAGCCGTTATCCTTGAGGAACTTCATTTGTTCTCGGAATAAATCCTCCCGAATAACCGCATCATTATCTTTGTCGTCGCCGACTTTATGATACATAAGGACAGGAATGCCCGATGGATGTACCATCTTAACTTCTTTTACAGGCGGTACTGAACTAGTAGGTTCTGTTTTTTGTGAAAGCACGCCACAACCTGCCACAACCATTGCCAATACCAAAACTAACAGTGTTACCAACGGAATCCGTTTCATAGGTCCTCCTCTATTAGAACACAATTATATACAGAATATTATAACATTTCCATGAAGAATAGTAAAAATTCCTCCATATAGGTATCATCTAAATAATGATTTATACGCAAAGAGATGTACCACTTACTTATACTTTATGTTGTAATCTAGAAAAGAATGATTTAATATTTTAATTATAATGTTTATTATTTAAACTATACGATTATTATATAAAGAATATAAAGGATTTCTTATGAAAAAACGCTTAAGCCTTATACAAATGGACGTTCATGTAAACGACGTGGAATACAACTATAATCGTGTTCAAGAGTTGCTCACGCAAGCTTTAGCTGAATGTCCAGATATTATTGTTTTACCCGAAACATGGAACACAGGATTTCATCCATCTAAGGATTTAATCAACATTTCTGATAGAAATGGAGAAAGAACAAAAGATTTATTAAGTACATTCGCTAAGGAACACAATGTAAACATTGTAGGCGGTTCTGTAGCCGTAGCAAAAGAGGATTTAATATTTAATACATCCTATGCTTACAACCGTGAAGGCACACTCGTAGGAGAATATTCCAAAATGCACGGATTTAGCCCTGCTAAAGAGAACCAATACTTTGCTAGCGGTACACATACCACTCATTTCGAATTGGATGGTATTCCTTGTAGTACGGTTATCTGTTACGATATTCGCTTCCCTGAGCTCGTAAGAATGGCTGCATTATCAAATACAGAGTTATTATTTGTACCTGCTCAGTGGCCTACCATGCGTTTACGCCACTGGCAAGTATTAAACGAAGTGCGCGCCATTGAAAACCAACTTTTCTTATGTGCAGTCAACGGCTGTGGTACTGTGGGTCGAGTCCAAAGTACTGGTCACTCCGCCGTATACGATCCATGGGGTACAAACCTCCTTGAAATGGACACCGTGGAAGGCATCTCATCTGTAGACATCGACCTCACCGTAGTAGAAGATATCCGCAATAAAATCAATATCTTTAAAGATCGTAAACCAGAGCTTTATAATCTATAAAAACAAAAGGCACATTGTACTGAACACCCATCTAAAATTATTTCAATGTTAGATATCCTGTTTATATGACAATGCGCCTTTTTTTAATTTATTGTACTGTAGTAAGGAAATAAATTACCCTAGTTTGCTCTGGATTAACGGCCATGCCTGCAACAGTAAACATATTATATGAATAATCAAATTTAAAGATGTAGAATGTGTACTCTGCATTAAATGGTCGCTTTACTTCTTTATACGAATAGTACCCTAAATATTTTTTCTGTAAAGCCTTATTTTCATCGTTGGACAATATTTTATCAGAACTTAATTTACTAGTATCTTGCTCTAAATCCAAAACCATTTGATTGTTCATTTGGTTAAGGAGCTCACGATCAACCTTTCGCTTAATATTCTCATCGCTTAGCGCCATTTTGTATTGATACATATTATTGAATATATTAGTTACTTCAATCCATTCTTCTGGCAATATAGTAGACACGTATTTTCTATAATTCGTCTTAACATCTTCGTACGGTTTAATAGAAACACGTTCAGCCTCCCCCTTAGTGATAATAACCTTAGCATGATTTTCTGCATCTTGAATATAGGGTTTTAGTTCTGATGGTTTGCCTGTAAAAGAAACTTGAATATACCGACCATCTTCAATCGCCTTAGGCGGCTTTAAATGAATATCAACCTGCTTAGCAAAAGAAGGTATTTTCTTTGGAAAACCAGACAAATCATTTACTTTATCTATATCTATATGATTGTAATAGTCCTTGTCATTAACCGAGTACTTACTGCTTTCTCTAAAATTAATAGCCTTTACAATTTGTTTTTCAATTTCTTCTCGTGTATAAGGATTTTTAATAAGGTCTCGTTGCGGCGCACTTCTTATTGTTCTATTATGTTCCTCAATATGAGCATGCATACGTGATTCTACCTCTCGATCTAGCAACATTTGTTCATTAAATGTTTTTCTAGCAACGGACATAACAGCATAAGATAATTCTGTTTCACCCGTAACTTTACTTTCCAAATAAGGCATAACTTCGTGAGGTTGTACTCTATCAAGTTGAGTAGTCTTTGCGCCTAATGGCGTTGATATAGATGGAATGGATATCTGCTCAGCATTTATTATTCCTATATTAGCAAACAATACTATCGCAACTAGTACAATTCCTTTTAAATTCATTCGAGTCTCCATCAAATAATTATATTAAAAAACTTGCTATACCTCTCATATAATAAGTCATATACGTTAAAACTCAATAAGCTTCCACATATCCTCTGGAACCTGTTCTAGAGGTTTATTTTTTGCAATTGCTTCTTTTAGAATATCAATAGTATCTTGCACTTCTTGTTTATCCTTTGTATCTGGATCATGAAGGATGACACGATTTAAAGAATCTTCACCAAATTGCTTTAAATACTCTTTTTTCACTTGATTAAATTCACGGCGTAAATATTTCATAGATAATAACCTCCCAATATATTTAATCTAATATATTAAGAAGTACTTGTCTATAATTCAAATATTTTCTATACACATCTTCAGCTAATAATAAACAATTTAAAATTGTAAATTAATATTTTTATCTCATAAAGCATTTACATGAATTCTATAGAAATGGTAGTATTAACAATGCAATAGGATTTAGTTATTAAGAAAGAAAGGTAATAACTATGTTTTCATTTCTACAACCCAAAGAGGCAAAATCATTAGTTCCACAAAGCATGATTAAGAATCTATATTATAAATATAGATTCCAATCATTAATTGGTATTTTTATAGGTTATGCTGCGTACTATATTGTTCGTAATAACTTTGCCTTATCAACACACTTTTTATCAGATATTCTCCATATGAGCAAAACAGAAATTGGTTTGTTATCTAGTGGTATGCTTATCGCTTATGGTTTAAGTAAAGGCTTTATGAGTAGTCTTGCGGACAAAGCAAGTCCTGCCAAGTTTATGGCTTTCGGTCTCATTTGCTGTGCAATTATCAATATCTTTATGAGCTTTGCCGATAGTCTCGCCTTCTTCTTAGTTTTAGTAGTACTAAATGGCTTTTTCCAAGGATTTGGTGTAGGACCATCCTTTATCACCCTAGCTAAATGGTACCCAAAACAGGAACGTGGCCGTTATGGAGCTATCTGGAATATTTCCCACAATCTCGGTGGTGGTATCGTAGCACCAATCGTAGCCGCCGCATTATATTTCACTACTACAGATCACTGGCAATTAGGGAGTTATGGTGTACCAGCCCTTATTGCAGTTATCATAGCAATTGCCATTTCTTTCTTAATCAAAGAAAGCCCTGAACGTGAAGGCTTACCGCCAACAAGTGAAATCATTGCTGACACGGCTCATAAAGCGCACAGAAGTTCTGAAGCACCGCATATGAGCACAAGAGAAATCTTTGTAAAATACGTATTGAAAAATAAAAACGCTTGGTATGTATCATTAGTTGACACCTTCGTTTACATGATTCGCTTTGGTATGCTTACTTGGCTTCCAATTTATTTATTACAAGTAAAGGGTTTCTCCAAAGCAGAAATGGCTGTTGCCTTTTTATTCTTTGAATGGGCGGCTATTCCTTCTACTATTTTTGCTGGTTATATTTCCGATAAATTCTTTAAAGGTTATCGCATGCCACCTGCAATCATTGCTATAAGTGTTATCTTCTTCTGTATATTTGGTTATTGGCAAAGCGAGTCTCTCTTATGGGTTACTTTCTTCGCTGCTATTGTAGGTTGTTTAATCTACATTCCTCAATTCTTAGCTTCAGTACAAACTATGGATATTGTACCACCATTTGCAGTAGGTTCTGCTGTTGGTCTTCGTGGATTCATGAGTTACATTGTTGGTGCAAACTTAGGTACAACACTATTTGGTGTTTTAGCAGATAAATTTGGTTGGAATGCAGGTTTCTATCTTTTATTAGTAGCATGTGTTCTTTGTATTACATTCTGTGTATTGGCTCATCTTGGCGCCAAAGAATTAGATGCTAAAGAAATTGAGTTTGAACAACTTCAACCAACTGAAGCTAATAGCTAACACCTAACAAATAAATCCTATAGTAAAAAGGTCGTAATATGTATTAATACATGTTACGACCTTTTATTTACCCCACGAAAGGGAGTCCTATATAACCGATGTGTTTTCATCAACGCATAGTTCTCGAAATAATGAAAGCACAAGCCACAATGATACCAAGGACTATATTCCCGGCTACTATATAAGGCCATGTAAGGATATCATGTACATCATGCAATATTTTTATATCAAAGATTGGCACATAAAGTAGCAAGTTCCCCAAAATCCAACCGATTGGTCCTATGAACTTCATCTTCTTAATCGTATCCATTTTATCTAGAATAGACTCGGTTACCTCTGAATCCTTTTCGACAGATACGTATTCTTTATTAATGTAAAAGCCTTTTGAATATTCCGTTTCAAAAGCCCACTCTTGAACAGAAAACGTAGCAGTACCATCAGTATTTTCATACTCTTTATATTTAGCAGTATCAGTAGTACCTACGTCTACCTCACCCCAAGTGCCTGTTACCATCTCATAACCACTATCTACGAGTTTCATATCGGCTGGTAGTGCTTTCCCACACAACTTAGAAAACTGGTACGCATCTCGCTTCTTATCCCAACTGAGCCAAAACTCTGCATTATTCCTATGTTTAACTAACTTATACTCATACCCAATTTTTCCATGAGTATCAATATAGCGTATCTTGCCTAAGATTGTATATAAATCCCTTCGAATACGCAACGTCTCGCCATAATTAAAAACCATAATCTTCTCTCATACTGAAAACTACACACATAAATGTATATTATTAATTACTATGATTGTACACGGATTGTGAAAACCTGCCAACACTTCTCAGATTTAAAAAAGAAGATAAACTCATTAAATGTATTTTAATATCAAAATAATGAAAAAAGACCTACAGTAAACTGTAGGTCCTTATATTTGGTGCGGTTGGCGGGACTTGAACCCGCACGAGCGTTAGCTCACCACCCCCTCAAGATGGCGTGTCTGCCATTCCACCACAACCGCATGGAATACAAATGGTGCCTCAGGACAGAATCGAACTGTCGACACACGGATTTTCAGTCCGTTGCTCTACCAACTGAGCTACCGAGGCATGATTTTTTGTAAAAAAAAATGGCGACCCCGATCAGATTTGAACTGACGATCTTCGCCGTGACAGGGCGACATGTTAACCGCTACACCACGGGGCCGCGTATCAACTCGCGTTGACTACTTGTACATAATATCATGGATTTAAGAGCAATGCAACTATTTTTTTAAGAAATATTATTACAAATCTATTAAAATAATTGATTATATTTGATAATCGTTATTTTATAGCATTTATAAATGTATCTCTATAATATATTACAGGAATCCACCCTTTCTCGTCATAATTCATCAGTTTTCGCAATAGTACAATTTCCCCTATAAGCTTCACTAGGTATAACCTTTACTAGAAATCATCCTATTCTTTACTCAATATGCTACAATATGTATATATTCAGTATGAAAATGACTCTATAGAAACATGAAAGGATTCGCTGTGAATAAGTTCAATTCAAAAGGTTTTATTATCGCTCTTATCATAGCTATTGTAGGAGCGATGGCCGCAGCATGGTACTTCTTATGGTATGTACCACATACACCAGCCTACACATTAAAAATCATTCACCAAGCAGTACAAGATAAAGATGCAGACGAAGCATTACGCCACGTAGATATAAAATCCATTGTAAAAAACATTGTAGAACGAGAAGGCAATAAATATGTCGATACATCTACCCCACTTGGTAAAGCTACAATAGCAGCTACCAAAACATTTGGACCAGCTCTCATCGAAGACGTAATACGGACATATATCGAAGATCCTGACAGCTTTAAATCTGAACCACCTACCAATAATACCACTACAGCAAATGATGATAATAAGTCTATGGTAGATCGTCTTGTAGAAGGTCGCCTATTTAAGGAACATGATGTAGAGGTTAAAAAACTAAAGTCAGAAGATAATGGTGATACAGCTACTGTAACTGTAACAATACAAAATAATAAAAAGAATATGACAAAAGATATAAGAGTTTTGATGCGTCATTTAGGAGATGGAACATGGGTAATTTACGATATTCCTGATATCGAGGACCTATATACTATCACTAGAAAATAAATATCTTTGTCTTTTCTAACATTTTAAATTGCAAATCTTAGAAAACGTAAAAAGAGCTATGTTGTTTTTCTAGATGAGCTATTTACATTGTAAAACCAACAAAGGACAGTATCTACCGAAAAGTATATACTGTCCTTTTATTATCCTATAGTCTTAACAATCGTAAGATCTCATGTAGGACAAAATCATACATAACTTAATTAGCAAATATAACTAAATCCATTAAAAATGAGATTTTATCTATCAAAATCTACAATAGCCAAGGTTACAGTCACTTGTGAGATAAGGCGTTGTGCATCATCTATCATATCAAAGCGCCACACATGGGATGTCTTACCTTTTACTAGTAAAGTTCCTACCGCTGTTAAGGATCCTTCACACTTTACAGGGCGTAGGTGGTTAGCAGTTACAGATTGACCTACACCAAATTTATGAGAACCTACCAGTTCATTGCTCATCATACCTGCAATAATTTCTGCAAAAGCTAATGTAGCACCACCGTTTAAATAGCCTTGTGGTTGTTTGTGAAACTCAGTTAAATTCATTTTTGCAATACATGTGGTATCACTCGTCATACGAGGAGCATCAATTTGTAAGGATTCAATTAAATTCATAGTGTTCGTTTCTCCACACAATACGCTTCTAGTCTATCATCAAAGACTGTTACACCTAGTCCATCTCCATCGGGAACAGGCATAACACCATCTTTAAATGTTAAATCTGGATAGATAAGATCTCGTTCAAAATATCTATTTGAGTCAGATAAATCACCTGCCATATAGGAATCTCCCAATGCAGCTAGTTGGACGTGAAGCATTTTAGAAACACCTGACTCAACCATGCTCCCTATCCAATATGGAATGTGACGTTCTCTACATAGATTAATAGCCGCTTTTGTTGGAATAAGACCACCCATTCGCCCTACTTTTACATTCAACACATCGATTAAGTCATATTCAATAGCATAGGACAGATCATCATATCCTAAAATGGACTCATCTAAACAAATTGGCGTATAGATTTTCCAATCGTCATCATTAAGACATTCCCACTTCCAATCTCTATAAGATTGAAGGTTTGCCATCGCAAAGGGCTCTTCAATACAAGCTAGGCCTAAATCATCATACTGACGCACCTTATCGATTTCTTGATACGAATAGCTTCGATTTGCATCAGCCGCTAAAACTAAATCCGGATAATGTTTGCGAACTAAAGCTACTCGTTCATAACCATCTACAGGATTTACCTTTAATTTAATCCGCTTACAACCACTTGTAACATGGCACTCTACAATATCGAGTAATTTGTCTATTGGTACATCACCGACAACGACACCACTTTCAATAGTATCTTGTAAAGCTTGTCCCATAATATAAGAAACAGAATTTACACCTATTCGTTCGCAATGAAGATGAATGAGTGCATTTTCTAGCGCCGCAATGGCCATAGGCATATTATCTCGATTGAGCCAGAACTGTAATTGTCGCACATAGGTCATGAGCGGTTTAGGCCGCATCAACCGCAGATTAAAGATATACTCATCTACTAAGGTTTTCCAACAGGTTTCTACGGTCTCAAATGTATAAAATGGCTCTGTGAAAGCTACGCATTCCCCGTACCCTACATAACCTCGTTGATCCTCGATACGGATTACGATGGTTTCCCGCTCTTTTACCTCCCCCTTGGCGGTCTTGAAGTTAAAGTTCAGCGGCAATTTAAGGCGATATGTAGTTATACTTTTAAAGTTTAAAATATCATTCATAGGCGCCTCAATTTTCTAATTTCAGTTCATTACGCAATATTTTGCCCGTTCCATTTCGAGGCAATGCGGTTAATACTTTTACATATTTTGGAACCTTATATTTCGCTAAAGAGTTCGACATAAAAGCTAGAATATCCTCTGGTAGCAGACTTTTACCATCATGAAAGGCCACAAAGAGGGCTGGCACTTGCCCCCATTTATCATCCGGTACAGGAACAACCGCACATTCTTTCACTGCTGGTAATATATACACTAAATCCTCTAGTTCCTTAGGATAAATATTTTCACCCCCAGAAATGATGAGGTCCTTACGGCGATTCAAAATATACACAAAGCCATCCTCATCGATGTAACCAATATCATCTGTATTAAAGTCTCCATCGATAGATTCCTTGTTGATATACCCAGACATAACCATCGGGCCCGTCAAATGAATTTCGCCTACCCCATCCGCATCAGGATTATCGATGCGAACCTGCATGCCAGGCAATGGCTTACCTACAGATTCTCGTTTATCAGGATAATCCAATACGGAAAAAGTAACGCTTTGACTAAAGGTTTCCGTCATGCCGTAGGTCTTAAAGATAGGCAGCGATTTCTTTTCACAAGCATCGATTAGTGCCATCGGAATGAACTCTCCACCGAGCAAGATAACGCGTAACTTATGATGTGTAATATGTGGCTCTAATTGAGTCAGAATGGTAGGCACTAAAGACATCATATTAATATTCTCAGATTCTATAAGTTTGAGAACTTGAGCTTCATCATATTTAGACAAAATAGTGACAGCCGTTCCATTATAAAGAGACCTCATCAAGATAGATAAACCACTCACATGGAACAGAGGCAGTACCATTAGCCAATTATCCTGCTCTGTTTTCCCTAGTACCTCTTGGGATGCTTGTACATGAGCTTTAATTTGCCCCCATCGAAGCGATACAGACTTAAATTGCCCCGTAGTAGCGCTCGTATTCATGATAGCAGCTATGTCTGCGTCCGCAAAGGTCCAATCAAAGGAATCCTCGACCGCTAAATCCGATAGAATACTTTCTAAAGTTTCAAACTCAATTGTAACAATTGAATTAGCAGCCTCCGAACCAACGGAATGAGATAACTGATTTTCAACAGAATCTGATACTATAGGAGCAACTAAATTTGATACTTGAGTTTCAACTGCATCAGGTAATTGGCTACGTCGTTCTTTACTATGTAGTACGGCGGTAACACCTAATTGATCCAATTGGTTCGCTATTTCGTTTGGCTTAAGATGTACATTGAGTAGAAGTACCTCTTTATGAACTAGTATAGCAGCCAACACATACATTGCCATGGTCACAGAGTTATCGGATACGATAGCTACACGAACTGCATCTAAAGAAACTAGTTTGCGAGCCACATGGAGTACGCCACGGTATATATCATTATAGGTATATTCATTTATACATATGCGATCAGGATAGTGCTGTGCACCATGACATAACCACTCCATCGTTTCACCTCGTATCTAGATCTAATCACTAATAAGTAATCACTAACTACCAATAAGTAATAAGCAATAAATAAATAATAAATAGTAAGTAACAACTAAAAAGTAAGTAATTTCTAAAATGTAATAATTGAAAGATGATAAGTAAAAAGATATTACAAGAAAGGCGCCTCATGTAGAGGCGCACTTGTCGTTTTAACAGTTAATATAATCCGTAATATAGGACTGTATCGACTCCCTATTAAGGGAATTTAGGGAATTGTTTGAAGTTAGGTTTGCGTTTTTC
Organism: uncultured Veillonella sp.; assembly: GCF_963551295.1. Lineage (NCBI taxonomy): Bacteria > Bacillati > Bacillota > Negativicutes > Veillonellales > Veillonellaceae > Veillonella > uncultured Veillonella sp. The sequence goes on along the minus strand of NZ_CAUVFT010000008.1, from coordinate 794 downwards.
CTTGAACGCGTCGCGACCTTCTTTAGCTTCATCGATTGTGTAGTACATCAATGTAGCGTCCCCTGCGAATTGTTGTAAACCTGCAAGACCATCTGTATCGGCATTGAAGGCACCTTTCAACATGCGCAATGCCATTGGGGATAATTCAAGGATTTCGCTACACCATTGAACTGTTTCTTCTTCCAATTTATCGAATGGTACCACAGTATTAACCATGCCCATTTCATAAGCTTGAGCTGCAGTGTATTGTCGGCACAAGAACCAAACTTCGCGAGCTCGTTTGTGACCGATCATGCGAGCCAAATAACCTGCACCATAACCAGCGTCGAAGGAACCTACACGAGGACCAGTTTGACCAAATTTAGCATTTTCAGAAGCGATGGTAAGGTCACATACGATGTGCAACACATGTCCACCACCGATAGCATAACCATTAACCATAGCGATAACAGGTTTAGGAATAACACGAATCAAACGTTGTAAATCGAGAACATTCAAGCGAGGCACATTGTCTTCACCTACATAACCACCGTGGCCACGTACACTTTGGTCACCGCCGGAGCAGAACGCTTCTTTATCTTCGCCTTTTCCGTGGTTAGCACCAGTCAATACGATTACGCCTACTTCGTTATCTTCACGAGCTACTGTGAAAGCATCAATTAACTCCATTACCGTTTTAGGACGGAACGCGTTGCGTACCTCTGGACGGTTAATAGTAATTTTTGCAATGCCATTATATGTTTCGTAAATTACATCTTCATAATTACGATCCAATACTTTCCAATCAAATTTGC